>RPQK01000601.1 GCA_003819755.1 Acidobacteriota bacterium
GAGCGCGAGGACGAAAAGGAACGGTTGCACGAGTTGAGCGACCGGATGGGGAAGTGACGAGACCTTGAAAGGACCCCAAGGACCTCAAGGACCTCAAGGACCTCAGGGACGCGCGTTGTCTTTGAGGTCGTTGAGGTCCTTGGGGTCTTTTAGGCTTACCGAGAGTAGAATACTGCCAGGAACCAGGAGGAGGTGCAGACAGTGGCCAAAGAACGCTTTCAGTCAAGACGATCTTTTCTCGGAAAAACCGTCGGGGCGGCTTGTGCGGCCGGCCTCATCGTCACTCATGACGATTACGAAGCCATAGCGCAAAACGTCAAAACCGCTTCTCAGCCCTCGGACCTGAAAATCACCGACTTGCGGGTGTGTCGAGTTAACCGCCACTGGGTTGTACGCCTGGACACGAATCAGGGGCTGCACGGTTACGGTGAGGTCAGGGATGGGGCCAGTCCGACCTACGCGCTTATGCTGAAGAGCAGGATCAAAGGCCTGAATCCCTGCCATGTTGATAAGGTGTTCCGTCGGATTAAGCAGTTCGGCGGTCATGCCCGACAGGCCGGCGGCGTCGTCTCTATCGAGATGGCGTGCTGGGACCTGGCTGGCAAAGCCTGGGGCGTCCCTTGCTGGCAGATGCTCGGCGGGCAGTTTCGCGACAAGATCAGACTTTATGCCGACACTCCTTTCACGAAGGATCCGTTGGAGCAGGCCCGGCGCCTGAAAGGGCGGGTCGAGCAGGGCTTTAGTTTCCTCAAAATGGATATTCCCATAGGCTTGCTGGAAAAAATCGACGGCACCTTGACGTGGCCCAAGGGGCAGGGGGCGAACCCCTTCCAACAGTACGGCGACCAGAACTGGGAGTGGACCTACCGGCCGCATCCGTTCACCGGGATCCGTGTGACCGACAAGGGGCTGGCCATCTACGAGGACTACTGCATGAAGATCCGCGAAGCGGTCGGGTGGGAGATCCCGATTGCGACGGATCACTACGGTCATTTCGGGATCGAGGACGGCATCAAGCTGGCGCGCCGGCTCGATAAATTCAATTTTGCCTGGTACGAGGACATGGTGCCCTGGATGTACGTCGATCAGTACGTGCAGTTGAAGAACTCGTGCACCACTCCGATCTTGACCGGTGAAGACATTTTTCTGCTCGATGGTTTCAAGGAATTGATCGATCGAAAGGCGGTTTCGATTATTCATCCCGATCTGGCGACTTCAGGGGGCTTGCTCGAGACCAAGAAGATCGGGGACTACGCGATGCAAAACGGCGTCGCTATGGCGCTCCACATGGCCGGCGGCCCGGTCACGATGTTCGCCAGCGTTCACTGCGCCGCCGCCACCGACAACTTCCTCGTGATGGAGCACCACGGGGTGGATGACGCCGCGTACGAGACAGTCGCCGACGGTCCAACCAAGCCGTTCATGAGCAAGGACGGGTTCGTTGCTGTTCCGAATACGCCCGGCCTCGGCCTTGAGCTGAACGAGGATGCGATCAAGAAGGACATGAAGGACCCGGCGAAGGAGTACTTCGCCCCGACACCCGAATGGGACAACGAGCGGTCGCATGATCGGTTGTGGAGCATGAAAGGGGTGCCCGGGGAGAAACCGGCGTAGCGGCTCGGCATTTATCCACGAATTACACGAATTACACGAATTATGACTTCTGACTCCTGACTTCCGACTTCTGACTTCTGACTTCTGACTTCTGACTCCTGACTTTGAGAATTCGTGTAATTCGTGGATAATTACCGCCCCTCGAGCAGGTAGAGCGCCGCTTCGGCCCGCAGATTGGGCCACAGCCGGACCGCTTTGCCGCCCTCAACGAAACCCTTCTCCAACACTCGCCACCCTTCCTCTTCGCAGAACCGTTCCCAGTCTTTGACAGTCAGGTAATGCCGGTTGGGCGAGTCGTGCCAGGCATGAGGGAAGCTGGGCGTAACCGGCGCACGTCCCTGGAAGGCCAGCTGCCACCGGGCCTTCCAATGGCCGAAAGCCGGAAAAACCACGATGACCCGGCGCCCGACCCTTAAGCACTCCCTCAAAACATTGCGCGGGTGCTCCAGCTCTTGCACGGCCAAACTGAGGATGACGAGGTCAAAGGACCGATCCGGGTAGTTGCACAGTCCCTCTTCCGCATTCCCGTGGTGAACGCTGAGCCCCCGCTGCACGGCGCGAATCACGCATTCCTGGGAGATCTCGATCCCGGTCGCCTCAACTTCCCGCTGCTCGGCAAGCCGGCTCAGCAGGTCTCCATCTCCGCACCCCACGTCGAGCACTCGACTGTGGCTGGGAGTTCTCTTGAAAATCCAGCCGTAGATGGTCGAACGATTTCCGAGCTGATCAGGCATGCTCACGTCTCCCGGACCGGTGGACCCGCTCCAGGAAGGAGACGACGATCGGGGTCTGCTCCCGGTATTCGAGGAGAAAGGCATCGTGCCCGTAATCACTCCTGATCTCGCAGTAGGTCGCGTCTCCGTGATTGCGACGCACCGCGTGCGCAACTTCCTTCAGCTGATAGGCCGGGTACAGCCAGTCGGAGCTGAAGGTGATCAGAAGGAAACGGGACGGACATCCTCGGAACGCTTCTTCGAGGCTTCGGGTCCCACCATTGGTCAAATCGAAATAGTCGAGCGCTTTCGTCATGTAGAGCAGGGAATTGGCGTCGAACCGGCCTACAAAACTTTCCCCCTGGTGACGCAGATAGCTCTCTACTTCGAAATCCAGCGAGAAATCGTAGCCGAACTTCTCGCGGTTGCGCAACCGCCGGCCGAATTTCTGCGCCATTCCGAGGTCCGACAGATAGGTGATGTGGCCGATCATGCGGGCGACGGCGAGCCCCAGCCGCGGCCCCTCCATCTCGTAATAGTCGCCGCCGTTCCAGGCCGGGTCGGCCATGATCGCTTGCCTGGCCACTTCGTTGAACGCGATCTGTTGGGCCGAATGATGGGAGGTTGTCGCTATGGCGATGACCGAGCGAACTCGATGAGGATATTGAACGGGCCATTGCAGGGCCTGCATCCCGCCCATGGAGCCGCCTATGACGGCGAGCAGGGAATCGATACCCAGGCTATCGAGCAGACGGGCCTGGACTTGAACCATGTCACCGACGGTGACCACCGGAAAGCGCGGTCCGAAAGGTTTTCCGGTCGACGGGTCGATGGAAGAAGGCCCGGTCGTGCCGTAACAGCTGCCGATGACATTCGAAGAAACGACGAAGTAGCGGTTGGTATCGAGCGCTTTGCCAGGACCGATGAACACGTCCCACCAGCCCGGCTTGGTGGCGCCGGCGAGCCATCCGGCGGCATGCGCGCCCCCGGAAAGGGCGTGACAAGCCAGGATCACGTTGTCGCGGTTGGGTGACAAAGTCCCGTAGGTCTCGTAGGCCACGTCGATCGGGCCCAGTGTGACCCCACTCTCCAGCACGAGCGGTTGTTGGTCATACAACCTGACGGTTGCCGTCTGGACGAGCCCGATTCCTTCGCCCTGCAGTTCGCTCGGATCGCTCATATCGTGAAAGTGTCTCATAGAGTCTTATCCACGAATTACACGAATTACACGAATCGCTTGGTGAAATTCGTGTAATTCGTGGATAAAGAGACCGCGAACGCTTACTGCGATGCCCGTATCGCCTGGTCCAGATCGGCCAGGATGTCCCGAATATCCTCGGTGCCGACCGAGAGGCGAATGAAGTCTTCGGTAACGCCGGTAGAAAGACGCTCTTCAGGCGATAGCTGCTGATGGGTCGTCGAGGCCGGGTGGATAATCAGGCTCTTGGCGTCGCCTATGTTCGCCAGGTGGCTGAAGAGCTTCACGTTGTTGATCAGCTTCTTGCCTGCCTCGTAGCCGCCCTGGATTCCAAAACCGACGATCGCTCCGGCCCCGGACGGGAGGTACTTCCTGGCCCGCTCGAAGTCCTGGTGGTTGGCCAGAAGCGGGTAGTTGACCCAGCAGACGTTCGAATGCGTCGACAGCCACTGGGCGACGCGAAAGGCGTTTTCACAATGCCTGGCCATGCGCAGGGGAAGGGTTTCGAGGCCCTGCAGAAACAAAAACGAATTGAACGGCGAGAGGCAGGGGCCGAGATCGCGCAGTAGCTGAATTCGGGCCTTCATGATATACGCCGCGCCCCGCACGAGCGCCTTGTCGTGGAGGCCGAACGGCTCCCAGAAGACCAGTCCGTGATAGGAGGGATCGGGGGCCGTGAACTCAGGGAAATCCCCATTTGACCAATCGAACCGGCCGGAATCCACAATCGCCCCGCCGATCGACGTCCCGTGCCCGCCGACAAACTTGGTCAAGGAGTAAACGACAATGTCGGCGCCGTGGTCAACCGGCCGGAAAATAAAGGGCGAAACCGTGTTGTCGACGACGAACGGAATTCGGTGAGCATGGGCGATATTCGCGATAGCCTGGAAGTCGTCCACGTTGTTTTTCGGGTTGCCGATCGATTCTGTGTACAGCAACCGGGTCTTCTGATCGATCGCGGCTTCAAAAGCGCTCGGATCGGAAGAATCGACGAACCGCACCTGGATGCCGAGCTTCGGAAGTGTGTAGTGGAAGAGGTTGTAGGTCCCGCCGTACAGGTAACTGGTCGAGACGATGTTCTGTCCCGCCTGCGTGATGTTGAGTACCGCGAGCGTGATGGCCGACTGGCCGGAGGCCAGAGCGAGAGCCCCGACTCCGCCGTCGAGAGCCGCCAGACGCTTCTCCAGAACATCCGTGGTCGGATTCATGATCCGCGTGTAGATGTTGCCGAACTGCTCAAGAGCAAACAGGCTGGCCGCGTGCTCGGCCGAATCGAAGACATACGATGTCGTCTGGTAGATGGGAACCGCGCGGGCATTAGTCGCCGGATCCGGGACCTGACCGCCATGCAAGGCAATCGTGGAAGGCTGGAACAGTTGTGACATGCGAGAATCTCCCAAAATAGTTACTATTCCGGTCGATTATATACAAGATGGGGGAAGAAAATACATATGGGAGAAGGGGCGGAGGGAAGGGGCAAAGGA
>RPQK01000602.1 GCA_003819755.1 Acidobacteriota bacterium
ATACAGCGGCCTGCCTGCCGGCTTCGTCGAACTGCCGCCCGATGGTGAGGCCGGCGATTTCGAGTTCGGATCGGGTCTGGGCGTCAACCGCTGCAACTGCCCGCTTGATCAAGACGAAAAGCAATTTCAATGGGTCGGGAACATTCTCAAGATCGCCGGCAACCACCAGGTGAAGTTCGGAACCGACATACGCCGGGCCTACAACCTGCGGGTGCCGAGTGACCGGCACCGTTCAGGTGAGTTCACATTCCGCCCGGATGTCACACGGGGTCCCGACGGCGGTGGTCTTGGCCTGGCTACTTTCATGCTCGGCGAGGTCTCACGCTTTACCCGATACGTCAGCCCGAGTACGGATGCTCGCGAGCGCCAGTGGCGACATTTCTACTACGCGCAGGATACGTGGCGTGCGACTCAGAAGTTGACCATCAACTACGGATTGCGGCTGGACATCATCAACCCCCAGACGATCAACGAGCCGGGGAACGCCGGGTTCCTGAGCCTGAGCACCGGTGAGATCGGGGTGGCGGGTGTCGGGGACATCGATTTGGCCGGCAACGTCGAGAACAGTCTGAACTGGGCGCCGCGCCTGGGTATCGCCTACCAGGCGACCGACAGCACCGTCATCCGGGCTGGTTTCGGACGCAGTTACGATATCGGGGTTTTTGGCTCCCTGTTCGGTCATTCAGTGACGCAGAATCTGCCGGTGCTGTCCGCTCAGGAAATAGACGCGCCACAGAACTTCCAGAGCGTCTTCACCCTCGCACAAGGTCCGCCTGCTCCTGTATTTCCGACGGTACCGTCCAATGGCCGCTTCCCCCTGCCAGCGGGCGTCTTCGCCTTCGCTCTGCCGGAGAAACAGACGCTGCCGACCGTGGATGCATACAACATTACGGTGCAGCACCAGCTGACTCCATCGCTTTCGATTGAGGCCGGTTACGTCGGCAACAAGGGAACTCACGTGTTTGCCGGTGACGGCCCCGATTTCAACGTGAATCAGGCATCTCTAGTGGGTTTTGGAACTTTGACGACGGATCAAAGAAAGCCGTTCTTCAACAGCTTCGGCTGGACCCAGAGCATCTCCTACTTCTGCAACTGCGCAGACAATCACTACGACTCCTTCCAGACGAAGCTGAACAAAAGGTTTTCAGAGGGTTACTCGCTGCTGGCTCACTACACTTACCAGGACGTTACCCAGGAGGGCGGCGACTATTTCGCGATTGATCCGGAAATCAGCCGTGGCAGGCCGGATTGGGACCGGCGGCACAACTTCGTGTTCACCCAGCTGGCCGAGTTGCCCTTCGGACAGGGGCGGCGCTTTGCCAGCGACATGGGACGAGCGGCGGACATGATCCTCGGTGGGTGGCAGATCAACTCAACCACCACTATCCAGAGCGGTCTACCCTTCACTCCCTCCTATCGAGATTGCGGAGAGGATCGTGACACTGGACCCTGCCGTCCGGATGTGGTCGGCGAGGTAGAGATCATCGGTGACCAGGAAAACTGGTTTAACACGACGCCAATTGGTTCTCCTGGCAGCCCGTTCTCAAGACCGGCATCGGGGACTTTCGGTAACATTGGCCGCAACACCCTGACGGGGCCAGGTTATTGGAGAGTGGATGCTTCGATGTTCAAGCGCTTCCGGTTCACCGAGGCCACCAACCTCGAGTTCCGTTTCGAGGTTTTCAACGTATTCAACCACGTGAACCTCGGGCAGCCCGATGCCGAGATCGGGATACCTGGGAACCTGAACGACAACTCGGGACGCATTACGTCGACGGCGTACGGCGGTCTGGACCCGATGCGCCAGCTGCAGTTTGCGCTGAAGTTCATTTTCTAAAGATCGTCAAGGGACATAAGGGACATAAGGGACACAAGGGACACAAGGGACGTTCAGGGACCTGCACTCCTTGATGTCCCTTGTGTCCCTCGAGTCCCTTCTGTCCCTTATCTCCTCCCCGCCCGGTAGAGGAAGTACCCCAACAAGCCAACCACCGCCAGTGCCCCGATTTCCCCCGTCCAGACCGATACGATCGGGTCCATCGACCGCGGTGCGATTCCGGCTGCCACCAATCCGGCGACCAGGACGCCGGCCAAACCTTCACCCGCCACCAGGCCTGAAGCCGCCAAAACCCCCGGATCACTCTCGGCCCTCGGCTTATCCTTCGCTTGTCGTTCAACCAAGGCGCGCACGCACCCGCCGACGTAAATGGCGGCCATGGAAGAAAGTGGGAGATAGACTCCGATAGCGAAAGCGAGCCCCGAAACTCCGCACAGGATCCCGGTGAAAGCCACTCCGGCGCCGGTCAAGACCAGGTTCCACGGAAGGGCGCCGGAGAGCACTCCCTCGATGATCGTCTTCATCAGGGTGGCTTGGGGGGCAGGAATATCACGCGAGCCGAAAGTGTAAACGGTCCCGAGGAGAAGCACGGTCGCCGCGACCGCCCAGCAGGCGAAGGAGGCGCCTATAAGCTGACCGAATTGCTGGCGCGCGGGTGTCGCACCAACCAGGTAACCGGTCTTCAGATCCTGCGAGATATCCCCGGCTTTTGAAGCGGCGATCGCGACGACAGTGCCGACCGTCAGGACGGCTGCCTGGGCTGCTGACCCGGTCCATCCCGCGGCCGCAAAAACGGAGGCGACGCCGAGGATCGTGACCAGGGTGATTCCAGAGGTCGGCTGAGAGGAGACGCCGACAATTCCGACGATCCTGGCTGCTACGGCAACAAACAGGAGGCCGAACAGGCTAACACCGGCCGCACAGACAAGCCGCGGGACCAATGCCATATTGCCCCCGAAGATACCCGGGACGAAGGCCGTGACGGCGACAACCAGACCGATGACTCCGAGAACGAACGAGCCGGGCAGGTCGCGGTCCGTCCGGGGCGGGCCTTCTGCGTCTAGTGAAACCGTTTGTCGTCTCATTCCTCGGGCGACCGCCGCGAAGGCACCGGCCATTGTCGGGAGGCCGCGCAAAACCGTAATGATTCCTGCCGTAGCCACCGCCCCGGCGCCAATATATCGGACGTATCGGGACCAGATGTCGGCGGCAGACATCTCGGAGAAGAGCCGGGTGGTTTCCGGAAACAGAGGCGACGACAGGCTGTTGCCCAGCCAGGCTATCAGTGGAATCAGGGCGAGCGACGACAGGATAGATCCCGCCACCAGCACCCCGGACTGGCGATATCCGAGGATGTAGCCCACTCCGAGGAGGGCCGGCGCAAGCTCCAGGGCCACCTGGGCTTTCGGCAGGACCGGCAGCTCGAGCTCGACCGCCGAGGGGAGAAGGAAGGCCAACGCCACCAGGAGCTTGATTCCCCCGCCGGTCAGCATGCCGCGGAAGATCCAGGCACCGCCTGGGGCGCCGGCGGCTGTTGCCCGAAGAACCTCGGCGCAAGCTGTTCCCTCCGGGTAGGGCAACTCAGCGTGCGCTTGCACGATGAGCAGCCGCCGGAGGGGAATCATGGCGGCGAGTCCCAGGATGCCGCCAAGGAAGCTGAGTGCGACGACCTGCAGGTAAGGTGGAATCATGCCCCAGAGGAAAAGGGCGGGGATCGTGAAGATCGTTCCCGTTGCCAGGGAGGTAGAGGCTGAACCGATGGTTTGCGACAGGTTGGCCTCGAGGATTGTTCCCGGCTTCTGGAGCAGTCTGAAGATGGCGACGGTCATGACGGCCGCCGGAATCGAAGCGGACACGGTCATGCCCACTCGGAGGCCCAGGTAGACGTTCGCCGCGCCGAAGAGAATCCCGAGCAACACTCCGACGGCCACGGCTTTGAGCGTGAGCTCCGGGAGCGAATCCTGGCTGTTAGTCATATAAACGCAAGTAGTCTAGCCCGAGGAGTGGGTGCGGATGAACCGCTCAAATGAACGGTCCCAAGTGCGTTCAACCTCATCCGGGAAGCAACAGGCCGGAAGTTCCCGGTTGGCCAGATGGTAATGTAGGCAATCGCAGCAGGAGCCGTGCCGTGGGCATCCGGAATACGTGCAGTTGCAACGATCAACGTTTGTTTTCAGGTTTACGCAGTTTTTGGGCATGTCTATTCTCTGTGTTTTCCTGGTTTCACCTTTCGCCAAAGGGAAAGGGCAAAGTAGAACTGGACGGACACGCCGACGGTCCACCAGGTGTACGGATAGTGACCGCCCCCGCCCCGCGCTTCAATCACTCCGTTCCAGGAAGAAACGGTCGGAGTCGGCTGTGCGGGATCGAGCACCAGGAAGCGACACAGGCGGCGATCAATCCCGGCGAGTTGGTATTCGAGCCCGATCACGACGACCCAATGACCTCCGCCCGGATAGGAGAGGGTCAGGAGTACAGGCCGGTTCTCGCGCACCTCTTGCTCGACAAAAGTCCGGACATTGGTGCCAGGTCCGCCCGCAAAATCCAGGTTCAATTTGCGGCCGTAGGTCTTCTCAAGGAGAGTGACGAGCTGGATGGGGTCGGTTCCCTCTTTGACTAACGGACCGAGCCTGTGCCATTCGCCAAGCAGGCGGCCAAGCGCGGTTCTCCGATCCACAGCTCCGTACCTGGCGGCGTCATTGCGATCGACGACTCCGCAGATCAGCAGGGCCATCATCAGGCTGTACGGACCACAGGCCCCGTCAAGCGATCCCTGCATCAGGTGAACCATGTGCCGGTGGCCCCCGGGAGCCAGAGCATTCGGACCTTCGTGGGTGGCGTCGATCGGATCGATTACATAGATTTCTGTCATGTCCGCTCCGCGCTTGGGATTTTAGCGTCTGGAGCCGACAACGGGGGAGAAGAAAAAAGAGGGCAGCTGGACCGGTCCCCGCGCCAGGCGCAGCAGCCGTCGGAGTGCGCAAGCCATGCTTGCGCCTTCTTCCTAGCCTGCCGACTGGCGCTATCTTTCACCAAGGCGCAAGCAAGGGTCTGCCCAGGCGCTACGCTTGCGGCCCTGCAACAACCCTGCTTTCCCCTACCCGCTCAGCTTCTCATCGACCAACCCGCTGGCCTGCGCCCTCAACTCCTCGGCCTCCTCGAGCAACC
>RPQK01000603.1 GCA_003819755.1 Acidobacteriota bacterium
CCTTCGGGACTCTGCTGGTTGCCTCCAAGAATGCTGGTCGTGAGGTCACATTCAGTGGTTCCGAGATACGTATAAGGCGCAAGCATGGCTTGCGCACTCCGAAGGCTCGCAAAAGACGCTCGCGGAAGGCATTTTCGGAACAGCGCAAAAAGCGCGCTGCTCAACCGCCGCGGCTGGGTGGACCGCCTCCGCCTTTGTGCCCTACTTTTCGAAGACTGAGGGATCACGCAGTCTGCGCGCGGGCTGCCCGTTCCGCAATTCCTTCCTTCTCAGCCGTCAACCCTCACTGCCCTGGTGCAGCTTCGCGGCGTATCGGAGCGCGGCGACGAAACTTCGAATCGAAGCCACTCCTTTGTACGCAATATCAAAGGCCGTCCCGTGGTCGACGGAGGTACGGATGATCGGCAGCCCGAGAGTCACGTTCACTCCCCCCTCGAAGTCGAAAAGCTTGAGCGCGATGTGTCCCTGGTCGTGATACATGCACACGACCGCGTCGTAACGCTTCTGCCTGAGGGCCAGATGGAACACCGTGTCGGGAGGAAACGGCCCCTCGACGCATAGTCCCAATTCCCGCGCGGCCTCGACGGCAGGCCGGATCTCCGTTTTCTCTTCTTGTCCAAACATGCCGTTTTCACCGGCGTGCGGATTGAGCCCGGCAACGGCAATCCTGGGGCTTTCGACGAACCTCGCCACTGTCGCGGCCGTCGTCTGGATGAGCTCCACGATTCTCTCTTTTTTGACGGCCCTTATGGCTTCCTGAAGAGAGAGATGGGTGGTCAGGTAGGTCGTCGCGAGATGGTCCAGGGTAAGCATCATCGTTACCCTCGGAACGCGGCACAGGGAAGCGATCAATTCGGTGTGACCAATGAACTCGGGGTCGGTCAGACGCGTGGCCTCTTTGTTCATCGGCAAGGTCACAATCGCGTCGATCTCCCTGGCCAACGCCGCTCGGGTCGCGCTAACCACATACTGGCGGGCCGCCTTCCCAGACGCGCGGGATATCTGACCGGGCGTAGTCTCGTTGCGGCTGAGGAGTTCGAAGTCGAGGACGTTGAGCGAGCCGGGCACAACGTCGCGCGCGTGCTCCGCGCGCCGGAGTTTCAGGTTGTACCCGAGCCTCTCCGAGCAATACTCCAGTACCGACACATCTCCGAAAACGACCGACTCTGCCGGAATCTCTCCCTGCCGGTAGGCCCGGAGAATGATCTCGGGACCCACCCCGCTGGCGTCGCCCATCGTAATGCCGATCAGCATAGTTTCGCCTCTTTTCGATTCGCCTCGCCCGCTGTCCGCAGCCTCTACAACTCGCCTAGCTGCCCCGCCGCATCGAAGACCCGCTCGACCCGGCCAAGGTACGCGACATCAGATAGTCCGCCGACCTCCTGATACAACGACTCCGAAATCCACGCTTCTTCAAGGCGCAACGTATTCTTGATTCGAATGATGTGCGCTTCAGCTAGCGGAGGCATTCCGGCGGCTCGTTCCGCAAACTCCAGCGCCTGGCTGTCATCGTTGGCAATCAGGGGAATCTTCGCACGTTCGAGGAAGGTCGAAGTCAGGACGTTTTCGTAGGTCGAAGGGAAATCGATCGCGTGGTAGAGCTTTCGGGTAACGATGTCGGCGAGACCGATCCCCGCTGCATTCCCGCATGTTTTGCCAGTCAACGCGCGCACGATGATCAGCCGGATCTGAGGAGAGGCCGGCTCCGGCTCTCCCGGGATTTTCAAGCGCCCAATGACGTTCGTATCCATTCCCAGGCCGCTGATGTCTTTGCCCATTTCATCCACAATGAGCAGGTCGAGTCGGGAGGCTGGCAACGATGGCATGGCCGCGCGGGCGGCGCCTAGAAGTTCCTGATCGACCTCGAACAATGAGCTCGCCGGCGCGGCCCGCACGAGCATGGTTTCGTCCTTCGAATTCTCAACCACTCCGATTCCGAGACGGATGTTCGCATGCCGCAGACACTGGAGCGCGACCCGCGGCATGACCTCCCGCAGGCCACGGACGCCCAGGCGGTGTATCGCCAAAGCGCCACGGTGTTTACCCAGGCCGACGGCGATCATTTTGATCAAGCCGCTCTCGTGGGGACCGTGGAAGCTCGTATGCGGTTTCACCCGGTTGATGACGATCGTCCCGGATGATTCGAACGCGGCCTTGTCGAAGAACACCGGGATCGGGACGTCGTCGCCCGGCAACTCCACGACGTCCAGGCTGGAGACGACCGGAACACCAAGCTTCTCTTCACTGACTCCGTATTCTCGCAGCACCGCGGTCTGGCCTTCCGGGGTTGCCCCGCCGTGGCTGCCCATCGCCGGTACTATAAACGGCCGAACGCCCTGCTCTTCGAGCCATCTCAGGGTCTCTCCGACGATCCAGGAGAGGTTGGCGATTCCGCGGCTTCCAACCGCCACCGCAACCCGGCTGCCTGCCTGGAAACCGACGCCGCACGCTTCGAGCTCGGCTCGTATCGCCTGTGGAACGTCGTCGAGTCGTGGAGATTCGAACCGCCTTCGAATTCTGTGGAAGGGAGGAAGAATCATAGGAATCACTGAACGCGTGCCCCGAAGCGCCCGTATCCGATGCGCTTCGCAAAAAGCGCTGCGCTAGCGGCTCTGTAAACCACGGGCCCTACGGCTTTTTTGCCAGTTGCACAACCGTGGCGCCCCAGGAACCTCCGCTCCCGTCTTCGTGACCGTAACTGATCACGTGAGGATAGCGGTCCAGAATCGAGTGAACCATCCGTCTGAGAGTGCCGGTTCCTTTGCCGTGAACGATACGGACCTGCGTAATCCCCCGCGCCAGGCATTCGTCCAGATAATCCGGGACCAAATCGTGGACGTCCTTCGGTGAGAATGTGTGCAGATCAAGAGTCCCGTCGATAGGAATCTCGACAGGGTCGTCGTCTTCGGGCATGGTGGGATTGTAGCAGAACCGTTCACCGTTCACCGTTTAAGGATTCAGAGGTTGAACGGTGAACGGTGAACGGTGAACGGTGAACGGTGAACCGTAGACGGTTCTACGGCGCCTGCGTGGTTATATGCAGCTTGTAGACGAACGCGGCGCCACCGAACTCATAGGCCCAGTCCCAAATCCTGATGTAGTACGTGCCGTCCGCCGGTACGACCGTCCTTACGAAAGAGTCGTTCTGCGGCAGGTTCGTCTCCGAGGAAAGCGGCCCACCCAGTCCATTCTGGTCGTTCGTGGCCACGGTCGCGCCACTCGAGTTGAGCAGGAAAACCTCGGAATCAAGCTCAGATCCTCCGGGCAACGCCTCGGCCTCTACCAGGATCGTCACGACGTCTCCCTTGCGGAGCGTGACCCTGAAGTGGTCCTGGTCTTCCTTGGTCGAGATGACGCCGGAAAGCGCCGCCGGCAGGTTGGCGATCGCGTTCGCCGTCTCGAGGGTGTCGTTCGCCTCTGTTTCACTAGTGGCGGTTTGAGTCACCATGAAGGGTGAAAGTACCGCCCCCTCGTTGATCGACACCGCCCCAAGTGCGGCGTTTTCCAGACGCAGTGCCAGCAGCCCCATGTGATGTGAGCCCGAGACGACAACGGTGCCGACGAAATTGTCGAGTCCGGGGAACAGGCGAGCATCATTCAAGAACAAAGAAGTATGCGCACCGGCAGCCAAGGTGAGAATCTTGGTCCCTTTCACCACCCCAGCGTTGTCTATCGCCGTGATCACCAGGTCCTGAGCGGCTGGAGTCGCAGTTCCTAAGGTGACGTTTACAAGAGCGAGGCCCGTGCTGACTCCCGCGCTTGACCTCTGTTCAGCGGCAAAAGAAAAGTGGGTGAACGGATACTGTTCAGAGACGCCGAGTTGAGTCGATGTCTGTCCCCCGGAGCCCAACCGGACAACCATGGTCGCCCGAACGGTTGACAGGTACGGACCCACCAGCGTTGCATAGCCAGCCACTACCGAGCTTCCACCCGTAACTCGAATAACCTTGGTCTCTCCCGGCTGGAGGTTGAATTGGAAATTGGACGCGGAACCAAGGTCGGCGGCCTGGACCACCAAGGCGTTGGCGGCGTCGTCGAAAAACGACAGCTTGACACCACTGACCGCGCGAAGCCCCTGATTGGTGACGAAGAAGTCGCAGGACCAGCCGCCGCCCACACCCAGCTGCGGGAACACCGTGGTCCTGGTGTCTTGCGCATTCAGGGCGCCGACCGCGAGCATCAGTGATAAGGCCAGAAAAAGGACCGGGACACGACGCATATTAGTCTCCTTCGAATAAACCCCTAAGCTCATGTACCAATAGATGCGAACCGGCAACAGCCCGGTTCACTGAATGCAACCCTTATGAGGCAGGAGGCACCTAATTGTCAAGGGGCGAAGGGGCGAAGGGGAGAAGGGGCGAAGGGGCGAAGGGGAGAAGGGGAATATCGAATATCGAACAAGAAATGATGAATGTCGAAGGAAGGAAAGGATTGGGTCATTCTTCGTCGGCAGAGCCACTTCTTTCCTTCGATATTCGATATTCCCCTTCTCCCCTTCGCCCCTTCGCCCCTTCGCCCCTTCCCTTTGCCCCTTCCCTTTGCCTTGCCCCGTTACCGGGATTAGTACTACAATACAGTCCTTCCTGTGGTGGGCGTAGCTCAGCTGGCAGAGCACAGGGTTGTGGCCCCTGTGGCCGTGGGTTCGAATCCCATCGCCCACCCCAGAACCCCCCTTCGGCAATCGTCGAGGTCAATTACCGCGTTGCGGACCGGCACTTGGTCAAATGTCGGCACAATCTGTTTCTCGTACAAGCAAGTGAGGCTGGGGGTCCGGTTACTTCCTCACGCCGGAGGCGTGAGAGGAGAGTAGCCGGGGGTGGAGCCGTTTTTCAGGCGACACCCCCGGAAAACGACCCCAAAGCAATAACGCACCCCGGCAGGGGTGCGAGGAGGCCCTCCTCCCACTCCTGCCGGAGTGGGGATTTTGCTACCTCGTTTTCCGGGGGTGTCGCCTGAAAAACGGCTCCACCCCCGGCTACTCTCCTCTCACGCCTC
>RPQK01000604.1 GCA_003819755.1 Acidobacteriota bacterium
CGAAAATCGACCTCGTGGCGCCGGACTGATGTGGAGTGCGGCGACCTTTTTCAAAAGGTGTATCGAAACCCCGCGGCCATGCCGGCTGCCTGGCGGAGAAGCGGGTAGGGGTTGATCGCCTGGCCGCCCCACCATTTGTCGCCTGGTTTCAGACGGGAAATGGCAAAGTGCAGATGCGGCGTCTGGGCGTTGCCGGTTTGACCGACATAGCCGATCAGGTCGCCCTGACGCAGAAGGCTTCCTTCCCGGAGTCCCGGCGCATAGCCATCGAGGTGTGCATAGTAGAAAACCTGAGTCGCGCTCGAATCGTATTGGTAGACTGCTAATCCTCCCAGCCGGGAAGATTCGATCTTGGCGACCGTTCCATCCTCGACCGCAACAACCGGCGCCCGGCGCTCAGCCATGATATCAATCGCCTGATGCCGGCGCCCTCCCTCCCTTTTCTCGTCAAAGGAATCCTGAAGCTCGCCCGGTCCCACACCCTTGACGGGGAACAAGAGGAATCGATCGGCCGGAGTTGAGCGCGCCTGTTCTGCCTGCTCGGAGGGTGTCTCGTTTGGGGTAACAGCGGGTTGAGCGGGTTGAGGGGAAAAGACGATCCAGATCAAGGCGACCGCGCCAATCAGGAGTATTTTCTGCGCATGCTCGCCAAATCCCTCGCCGAGAATCACGTTCCAGCCAGGCAGCGTGCTATTCCGGCGCTCGTTCTTAGATTCTTCTCCCACTCAAGGGAAGATCGAAGCGGCCAGGCAGAGTTTCAGAGAAAGCGGGGGCAAAGGGGCAAAGGGGCAGAGGGGCAAAGGGAAAAGGATCAAAGGGGCAAAGGATCAAAGGGGCAAAGGGAAAAGCAGGCAAGAAGTATTCCCCCGCTTTTTCCCTCCGCCCCTTTGCCCCTTTGCCCCTTTGCCCCTTTGCCCCTCTGCCCCTTCTTCATGTCTTATATTAGAGTGAACAGGAGATGCGTTTATGCTTCGTTTACTGTCTCAGTCAGTTCTTGTCACCCTGGTGGTTATCGCCGGTCTGCTCGCTGTGACGCGCGGTTCAGGCGCAAGGCAGGGCAACGCCGATCAGGCTGCCAACACCCGGCTGGCCGCTGCTCACAACGCCTTCGGATTCAAACTCTTCTCGGCGTTGCGGGGCGAGCCGGGCACGGAGAACCTTTTCATATCGCCCTCCAGCGTCGCTTTTGCTTTGGCCATGACCTGGAATGGCGCCGCCGGCCCAACGCGTGAATCGATGAGCCGGGCGCTCGAACTTGGAGGAATGGACCTTGATCAGGTGAACCAGGCAAGTTTGTCTCTGAAAACGGCGCTGGGGCAAGCCGACCCGACAGTCGAACTGCACATCGCCAATTCCTTGTGGGCTAAACAGGGACTCGAATTCAAACCCGACTTCATGGAGAGGAACCGCCAGTTCTTCAAAGCGGAAGTCACGGAACTCAGCTTCTCAGACCCGGGAGCCACTGCCCGAATCAACAATTGGGTCAGCCAGAATACGTCAGGTAAGATTGACAAGATCATTGACCGGATAGACTCTAACTCCATTCTTTTCCTGATCAACGCCATTTATTTCAAAGGCAAGTGGACGATCAAGTTCCAGCAGGAACAGACCACCCAACGACCATTCACGCTGGCGTCGGGAACCGAGAAACAGGTGCCGATGATGCGGCAGGCAGGAGAGTACCAGTATGTGGAGACTCCCGACTTCCAGGCGATCAGCCTGCCCTACGGCAACAAGCGTTGGAACCTGCGCGTTTTTCTCCCGTCTGCCAACCGCAACCTCTCTCAGTTTCTCGAAAGCCTGACCGCTTCCAACTGGGATAGCTGGATGCGATCCTTCCGCAAGCGCGAGGGGGAGATCCTGCTCCCCAGGTTTCGAGTTGAATATGAGAAAGAGCTGAACGAGGCGTTGAAGGCGCTCGGGATGAACGATGCTTTCGACCAGTCGCGGGCCGACTTCTCGGCGATGATTCAGTCAGCCGAGCGCGCCTTCATCAACCAGGTCAAGCACAGAACGTTCGTGGAAGTGAACGAAGAGGGAACCGAGGCGGCGGCCAGCACCTCAGTCGGGGTCTCGGTAACCTCTTACCAGGAACCAACGCCGCCATTTCGAATGGAGGTCAACCGTCCGTTTTTCTGCGCCATTCGAGACGACCAGTCGGGAGCGCTCCTGTTCCTGGGAGCGATCGGCAATCCCAAGTGACGCGAGATGACCCGTCCAGCGGCGCCTCTCCAGGCACGATTACCGTGTCAAATAAAGAACGATTGTCGCCAGTAGGGCGGCAGCGATGATCAAAATCACGACGACGGAGGTCTTTTCCGCTCGGGCCGGTCGTAGATACCGACTGTTCTCTCTCCGGACTTGACTCTCGGTCTCTGGTATCCCATCTGGTTCGCACCTCGATTTGATAGTTCAATTGAGTGGCAAGGACGGGCGGAACAGCGCCGGCCGCCCTTGCCGCGCGGAAGATTGTGGCTAAGGTTGCTTCTTGGCTTATCTGCGCCGAGACGAGCCTGAGGCGTACACGCGCCTTTCCCATTCTGCCCGGATCTTGTCTTTGAAACGATCCCAGGTTCCTGGACGGTTGCGCTCCCAATCGGTACGGAAGTCGTTCTCAACAAAAGTCCAATCGCGTCCTTCGTACCGGCTGTTTGTCACCCAATTATCGACGTATCTGACCGGGTCGTCAGTAAAGGTCGGCTGGGCGCCAGTGACGGTTGTCCGGCGGGCACCACTGGACCGGACATGAGCACCCTCGGTGGGATAAGCCCCCCGCTCCCGGGTGATGTCTTCGTCGGCGTACGGCCCCGCCGTTTCATCAAATCGACCGGTCCATCCGCTCTTTTTCCAAGTTGTGGCACGTTCATCAATATCGACGGCACCGTACCGGCGCATGATTTCGGCGCCGCGATCGGCCTTGCGGTCGTCGGCACTCACCGTTACCAGCACCCCGCCTCGACGCACGCCTTCGGCGTAATAGTCGGCATGCTCTTTCGGGACGCCGATATTGGCCAGAGCGCCTATCAGACCTCCAGCCGCCGCGCCAACTCCGAGCCCGGTCAGCGCCGTGGCAAGCGGGCCTGCGGCGATGATGGGTCCGACACCGGGAATGGCCAGGGAAACCAAGCCAACGACCAGCCCAATCCCACCGCCGATTGCCGCTCCGGTGGCAGCGCCTTCCAGCGTGCCGCCTTCCCGATCACGGTCACCCGTTGACTCGGTCGTCCAGCTCTCCTTGTCCTCACCACGCGTCATCAGACTGACCGATTCCCGACTGAAGCCGTTGTTAACCAGCTCATTGATGACTTCGCGAGCTTCCTCGCGAGTATTGAACAATCCGACTATCGTTTTTGCCATTTCTCATGTTTCCTTTCTGATGTTAGGGGTTCAAAAACCGACACACGCCTCCCTCCTGATCCGGGTGTGTTTAGAAATTGGAAGCAAGCACAGGAGTGAACATCTTAATGATCTCCCAACCGGGGAAGCAGGGGAAGAGAGGCGGGAGCCTAAAAACCAGACGGCGGAACCTGCTTTCTACGTTACTATTCCACAAACAGGAGGGGGTAGGTGTGACAGAGGGAAAACGGTTGAAGACTGCACCGCGGGGCTTGGCCATCTTCCTGGCGATCGGCCCGGGCCTGATCTGGTGTTCGGACATGATCGGCTCGGGCGAAGTCATCCTGACGACCCGGAACGGCGCGATCCTGGGCGTCGGTCTTATCTGGGTCATTCTTCTAAGCCTGTTCCTCAAATACTGGATTGGGATCAGCGGCGCCCATTACACCGTTTGCACGGGCGAGGGCATGATGGACATGTTCGACCGCATGCCTGGACCCAAACACTGGTTGGTCTGGATCATCCTCGCTATTCAGTTGGTAGCCGGCGGCATCGGGTCCGGCGCACTCGCCTCAGCAGCGGGGGCGTTCGTCAGCTCTCTCCTCCCCGTCTCTCCGCACGTGGCGGGATGGGTCGTTTGCCTGGGCGCCTTCTGGTTGGCCTGGTCAGGGGGATTCCAGCTTCTCAAGTACCTCATGGGGTTTTTCGTAGCGCTCATCGTCCTTGGAGTCCTCTATGTGGCCGCGACGGTCTTCCCGTCAGGCTCGGAGCTGCTTCAAGCCCTCACCTTCGAGATCCCGTCGGTGCCGGCCTGGGCCATCGAGAAGGCGGGCGTTCACCCCAATCCCTGGCGGGAGATCCTGCCGCTGCTGGGATGGGTGGCCGGCGGGTTCGGGACTCAGGTCTGGTACACCTACTGGGTCATCGGTGAGGGATACGGCATGACGGCGGGTCGAGGATACGGTCGTCCTGCGGACCTCGGCGGACTCCGGGCGGTTGACGAACCGTTGGCCCGGGGAATCAAGGGCTGGTGCCGCGCCGTTTATGCGGACGGGGCAATGGCCATGACCACAACCGCACTGGTCACGATAAGTTTTCTCATTGCGGGCGCCGGGGTGCTTGGAGCAAGGCAGCTCGCGCCGCAGGGACCCGAGGTCGCCTTCACGCTTTCCCGCCTCTTCTCGACGACGTGGGGATCAATCGGCGCGTCGTTGTTCCTCATTAGTGGAGCGGCGGCTCTGGTCAGCACGCTCGCCGTTCAACTGGCAGGATGGCCCCGGCTGCTGGCGGACGCGGTTCGTATTTGTTTCCCCGGATTCGGCCGCAGGTTCGCCTGGCGCACCCAGTTTCGGATTGTCCTGGTCTTCCTGTTCTTCACGAATGTGATTGTGGTCTATACGTTGGGGTACAACCCAGTTTCGCTGGTCAAGTTGGCGGCGGTTTTTGACGGCCTGCTGCTTACGCCGATCCAGGCGGTCGCGATCGCTATTGGGCTGTTTGTCGTCATGCCGCGACTGTTCGAGCGGCCGGTTTACCGGATCCTGAAGCCCCACTGGACCTTTGGGCTGTTTCTGGGGCTGTCGGCCCTGGTCTTCGGCTTTTGTGTTTTCAAGGTAGTGACGTACTAGAAAAGACCTCAAGGACCTCAAGGAC
>RPQK01000605.1 GCA_003819755.1 Acidobacteriota bacterium
AGCCTGCCACCACCCGAACCCATAGCAATCGATCGGATTTTTTGAGAACCGGTGCGGTGTTTTGTCCGCGGATTTCCCATTCCCGAGTGGAGGGAAACCGTGAGGACAAGCAAAACAACAAACCGACGAAATTCCTGGATTCTGATATCGGTCTTCAGCCTCATCACCTTAACTTCTTTCTACGGTCGTGCAGCCGGGGGGACTTCACCGACGGGCATCATTACGGAACGACTCAGTGTCAGGCAGATGGAAATCTGGAGAACAATCGAGCAGAAGGCGTTGGCCCAGAACGCCGCCGGTCAACCCTTGTATCCGACTCTCCAGGAGCTCTTCAGCTGGGCAAAGATGACCAGTTTTCCAATCTACATCGAGATGCCGGAGGCACGCGATCTTTGGGACTGTGCCGCGGGAACCTTCTTGTTCGAAAAGCCGCAGGCTCCAGCCCAAAGCCAGCCGACCGCTGTTACCATCCTCCTGCGCGTCGCGGTTATCGACCGAGCGGCCGGAGAAAGGACGGCCGGCGAGCACGGGTTCGTCCCTTTTGAAGGACTGAAAGGGGTGGATCGCTACTGTGAGGCCCTGGCGCACGAGCTCACCCACGCTCGGCAGTCAGTCACGGACCTCGAGTTCCTCCAGCTGGCGGACAGGCGGAAAAGCCTGAACGACGAATCCGTGCGGTTTCAGTTGCTCCGCCGGACGGCAGAGACCAGGCAGTCGGCCACGAGGGGGTTGCAGGCGATTGCAGATGAGCTCCGGCTCCTCACCGAGCGTATAGAAGGCCCCGCCAGAGCCGTCGAACAGCAGGTGTGGCGAGAGTTGAGAGCCCGACGAGACAAGGACTGTTAATCCCGCAATTCTTCCTCGACACCCTTGCTCGCCGTCGTCATCCCGCGGAACAGTCCGATACTACTCAACCAGCCGCGCCACCTGCCTAGAAAAAATACTTCACGGCGAACTGAATGATCCGTTTGCCGGTCTTCTCGCTCGGCCTGGCGAAGTTTGCGAGCGTCGCTTCGGTTGGCTTGCCTGCGGTGAATGCCAACTGAGTGTCGGTGGATGTGAGAACCGGTAAAGGATGGTTCGGGAAGTTGTACATCGAGAAGCGGAACTGCAGCTTGTGGTCTTCCTTCTTCGAGTCTATGGCAAAGTTCTTGAAGATTGACAGGTCGTGGTTCTGGTAGCCCGGATGCTTGACGTATGGGATCTGGAACATACCGTTGTGTCCGGGAGTCGGCGCCGCGAAGCAGAGCGGATTGGCATACTGCCCGGGTTGCCGGCCCTCCCTTGGGTCGCAGGTGACGACTGGCCTGACATCGACATCGTTTGTCCCGTTGATGGTCATCCGATCGACGAGGTTGCCGGAGACGGTGATGGCGAGTGGCCCGCCGCTCTGGAATTGAGTGATCCCGGAAATCTGCCAGCCGTTCAGGATTTCTCGAAGAACCGGCCGGGTCAGCGGATCGGGCAAAAGCAGGCTGTAGGCAATGGCGAAGGTATGGGTGCGATCGTAAGACAGCGGTCCGTAACCACGCCCACGCGGGTCAAGGGCCCAGCCGTCGAGATAGCGCGTAAGGCCATAGAGAGAGCCCACAAATCCTGTCGCCTTCGAGAAGGTGTAGGAGGCGGAATAGTTCAGCCGCCCTGTCTGGCGATTGCCCGTTACCTGGAGGGAATGGTAATCCTGAGAAAACAGATGCGTTCCCAAGCTGATAGTGCCGTATTTAGTGAACGGGCGGACGCCAGGCACGCCATTACGACTCTCCGGAACCGCGTTGATGTTGTAAGGGGAAGGAGCGACCTGATTACGGCTGGTCGTGCCCACATAAGACAATTCGATGGCGGTGCTGTAAGGTATTCTTTGGGACAGCGTGAGACTCCAGGAATAAGTGACCGGCGTTCGATCATCAGCAGGGTCTAACACATTAAGTTGATACTGCGGCGCATACTTGGCCGGGTCGAGGTTGTCAATCTCGCTCAGCCTCCGGGCGCCGTACATTTCGACGCTCCTCACAAGCGGCGGATTAGCGATCGTATTGAACTGCACATTGCCTTGTTCTCGGTAGTACACCACGCCCGCCCCACCACGGATAACGGTGTTCCCTTTCCCGGTCAGATCGTACGCCGCTCCCAGGCGCGGACCAACTTTTAAAAAGGGGGTCCTGAACCCCGATCTGGGTACATCGTCCCCCAGGTGGTTGGCGACAACACCGGGGAATTGCTCGGTACTGAAATCCGCTTCGTACCTGGCGGGATCAAAACCGGCGATGTAGCCGTGCTTGTCGTACATGAACCCGCAGTGACAGAAGCGCGCTCCTAAATCGAGAGTGAGGCGGCGACCGGCCTTCCAGCTATCCTGTTCATAAAATGAAAACTCGTTCTGCGCCATATCCCCAACGATGTTCTTGCTGGATTCGGAGTAGTAGACAGGGCGTCCCAGGAGCATATTGGCAAATGGGCTGCCGGCGCCCTCGGCAACAGGCGGGTTAGTGCCGAAAACCGTGACACCATGTGTAAAGAGATTCGTCGGCTGGCTGTTTGTCGTGCGCTGATAGAAGGCGCCGAACTTGAGGACGTGGGTGGCAAGAATCTTGCTGAAGTTGTCGTTCACGCTGATCAGCCACTTTGTGAGGTCGAGCCCCGGATCGAATCCTCCGAACTGGGCTAGAGGGCCGACCTGGTAGCCGGCGCTCGTTATGGCGGGCAGCAGCGGCAACGCTTCTTCATCCGAAAAGACGCCGTCATAGGGGTAACCCAGTTTCCTCCGGTCGACCTTGTCCGGCTCGGCGAACCGGATGGGATAGCCAAGATAAGAGGCAGCAAATACGACCTCGTTGGTGGCCGTAGAACCGGACGCGTTCAGGACGCTGGTGGACCACGAATACGAGCGACTATTGCTTAGAACGGGGCTCGGGTAAGGGATTTGACTGTTCAGCTTGCCTCCGTAGATCAGGTAGGGACGGCGAAGCAATTCCGCTTCGTGATTGAAGCGGCTGTAGATTTTCGTGCTATCCGAGAGGCTGTAATCGATGCGCGCCAGCTGTTGATTGTGAGGTTGCCGGGTAACGATTTGCGAAATATAGTTGTACCCCTTGGCGTTCCCGCTCGGATCAAGATTCGGGAGCGGGTAGGCCCTGGCGATCGCCATCCCTCCCGGGTCCAGCATGGTCGGGGGAATCACCCCGCCGCCTTTCAGCTCGGTGAAATCTCCGCTACGCATCTTCTCGGTCGGCACCCAGGAGGGAGTTGCCCCGAGATCGATATCCTGGCGCATCCATTCGGCGCCGACAAAGAAGAAGGCTTTGTCTCGCTTCTTGTTGAATCCGGTCCCGGGGGTCAGGACCGGGCCGCCGATATTAAGACCAGGGAAGAAGAAACGATCAGCCGGCTTCTCGACACCGTAGCGGTTCTGACTCCAGCTTTTGGAGTTGAAGATGCTATTGCGCAGGTAGGCGTATGCCCCGCCGTGGAAATCAGAGCTGCCGGACTTGGTAACAGTCTGAACCACAATCGGGCCTTTGTTGTTGTCGGCGCTGAAATTCGAAGTCTGCACTTTGACTTCCTGGATCATGTCGACGTTCGGCGTGACAGAAGAGCCGCAGTTGCATCCGGGGTCAATGGTATCGGCGCCGTCGGAGAGTATTGCGACGGCGTCGCCTCGCGTCCCGTTCACGCGGTAGGCGCCGATTCCTTCGTCGAAGCCCACAACTTCGCCGCCGGTCGGGGAGTTTCTCCCCCCCAGGAACACTGTCCCCGGCAGGATCTTCAACAGCTCGACGGCGCTTCGACCAACGATGGCGAAGTTTTGGACCTGTTTGTCGGTGATGACGACCGACTTCTCACCGCTGTCAACCACCATCGCGACCGCACGGTTCGCCGAAACGGTCATTTCTTCGGAGATGTCCTGAACTGTGAGGACCAGGTCGGTGAGCGCCAGTCGGTCGCCCGCGTGGAAGATGAGACCCGAACGTTGCCACGCGCCGAACCCCGGCGCTTCGACAACGACCGTGTAGGTCGCTGCGGGCACCGCTTGAATGCTGAAAAAGCCGGCGTCGTTGGAGACGCTGCGACGAACCATCTTCGTGGCTTCGTTCGTGAGCGTAACGTTGGCGCCCTGGACGACAGCGCCGGTCGGATCCCAGACAATCCCGCTCAACGAGCCGGTCGCCGCCTGTCCGAGTGCGGCGGCCGGGGTGAACAAGATGATCATCGCGCCAAGAACCACTGAAAGTACTTGTCTCATCGTTTTCCACTAAGTCGGAGAAACGTTTGGTTGACGAGAGCGGCGGTCTGAAAAACTTGGCCCGCTCGGGTCGCATATGGGGGGAGCCAGCCCCGGTGAAGATCTTCGCGAACCTTAAAGATCAGCTCGTCGAGCGCACCGCGGTTCCCGCTACGCGACTGCCGCAGCAGCAAGGTCAGATCGTGTGGATTGGATTGCCCAGCCACTCCGTTCTCCTTCCGTACAACCGTCCGATCGAGCAATCTGCCCGGATGGTCGGGATTATACAACTCCGTCACATCACCCCGAAACGCCGTGGCCAAATATGACCAGCAAGAACTGCCGGAGGAAACTATGCGGGTGCGTTAAGACCAGGCTCGTAGGGGTTCATCTCTTTGCCTGTCACGAAGGGGCGTAACGAGCTCCGGGCGGCGCTCGCCACGCTGTCTCCCGGGGCGTCGACGAACGGGAGCCGAGACGAGAGCTGTGGAGAGCGATTGTGAGAAATACCGATCTTGCAGGACCTGCCGGCGCCGCCAGCCAGGCAAATTATGGACATGAACAACTGACAGAGAATCCGTAGGTCAAAATCGGTGGCTGCAACTTGTTGAAAACATTGGCGCGCCTGGCCCGACTCGAACGGGCGACCTACGGATTAGAAGTCGCTAGGTATCGAGGCCGAGAAGCTAGGAAACATTAGGAAACGCAGTTACTTACACGGGTCTTCCGCCAGTCTGAAAGCCGAACGACTAGGAAGAATTGGGA
>RPQK01000606.1 GCA_003819755.1 Acidobacteriota bacterium
GCCTCGTTGTAGATGTACGGGGTTCCGGCCGCGTTCTTGCTGAAGATGATGATCCACTGGCTCTCCCCGGGCAGCATGTGAATGCCGTACTTACCTGCCGGCAGGGGCTTCCCCTCCACGGTGACATCTTTACTGATTTCCAAGATGGTTTTCTCATTTGCTCCGGCGCGCCAAGGGAAAGGCTTGCCCTGGGAGTACTCATTGGGGGGCCACATTCCGTAGGGAATCAACCCGCCCCATATTTTTCGCCCCTTAACGCCGGGTCGGCTGTACGCGATGGTGATCTTGGAATCGACGCCCAGCGTCTGGCTGACGCTCGCCCCCAGGCTGGGACGGACTTGCTGCGGCGCCTGGGCAGAAAGGTCGAACTGAAAGACCGAAAGCAGAACGGCTACCACTGACAAAGCAGTGACACGAAAGTACAGCTGCATTGCTTCCTCCTCTGGTTAATAACGGCACGGTGATGCGAATTGTAGGAATTATACCAGAGCTGAAGCGGGCGGTGACTGCTGACAGCGCCTGCGCTCCCGGGGACGTTATGACCCTTCTGCGATAGATGTGGTATCCTCTCCCCACGGGCGAGCGTGTTGGTTGTACCTCGTCGCCCCAGATGAGCCTATGCCAACAGCCCCGGTCAGAGTCTTACTCGTCGAGGACAGTCCGTCGGACGCGCAACTCCTCCAGGAGCACCTGCTCGAGGTTGGCTTCGAGCGTTTCCGGGTAACACACGTGGAGCGCTTGCAGGACGCGCTCACGCGGCTGAGCAACGAAGTCTTTGACGTGGTTCTCCTGGACCTGACGCTTCCCGACAGCTCGGGGCTTGACACCTTTTCTCGCATCCATTCCCAGGCGCCGGACATTCCCCTGGTTGTCCTCACCAGCATTACCGACCAGGATTTGGCGATCGAGGCGGTGCGCCATGGCGTTCAGGACTATCTCATTAAAGGACAGGCCGACGCTCGGCTGATTGCCCGGGCTATCCGGTATGCCATCGAGCGGCAGGACATGGAAAGGGATCTGCGCCGCAGCCAGGAAAGGTATCGCCGGCTGGCCGACGAGTTGGAAGGCTTGGTCGAAGCGCGGACGTCCGATCTGCGCCAAACCATGTTGGCAGTTGAACAACGGACGGAGCAGCTCCGATCATTGGCCACACAGCTCGGGCAGGCCGAAGAGAGAGAACGACGAAGGCTCGCCCAAGCCATTCACGATCACCTTCAGCAACTGTTGGTAGCGGCCAAATTCCATGTCGGCAGGCTCAGCATTGGGGTTCCGGTGGAGACCAGCCGCCAGATCGGAAATCAACTCGAACAGATCCTCTCGGAATCGATCGAAGCCACGCGTTCGCTTACCTTCGAGCTCAGCCCGCCGATTCTGTATGAGCGTGGGCTGGTAGCCGCGTTGGAGTGGTTGGGAGACTGGGTGCGCAGCAAGCACAACCTCGCTGTCACGTTCAAGGCGGACGGTGAGGCCGATCCGGAAAATCAGGATATGAGAATCCTGCTCTTCCAGGCCACACGCGAACTGCTCTTCAACGTCGTCAAGCATGCCCGCGTGAATGCGGCGGAGGTCGAGATCCGCCTCGTCGATGGGGCCTGGTTTCAGCTGCTGGTGACCGACCAAGGAATAGGCTTCGATTCAAGCTCGATCCCCGCCGGCACGGCCTCGCCAGGCGGTTTCGGACTCTTCAGCATACGAGAGCGCCTGGGCCTGATCGGCGGAAAGATGGAAGTGGATAGTGCCCCCGGCCGCGGGAGTCGCTTCACGCTGACCGTGCCCCGAGGCACGCCTGGTTCGGCGAATCCGGGTTCCCCCGTCGACCAGTCCTCCTTACGGGATAGACGGAATTGAGGAGATTTTTGGGACAATAGGGTCAAATGTTCCAAAAAGCCGTCTTCGCATTCATTGCCTGCTGTCTGTTCCAGTTTTCTTTCCCAGCCGATCAGCCCAAGCTGGTGCAGCTCGCCGGTAAGGACATCAGAATCGAGTACGACCAGAATCTTCGAAGCCGGGTGGTCGCAACGCAGGGGAAGGTGACACCCCTCGGCCCCTGGTCTGAGGCCGAGCAGATCGAAACCTCGCCGAGGATCGACGGTCCGTTCAAGCTCCAGAACCAAACCAAACAACTTCTCCGGGACGAGATAGGAGCCGGGACCCGTCACATCCTGATCGGCAGGCATCAATCACTGGAAAAGCGCATCACGATCGATTTCTACGCTGATTTCCCCGCCATGGCTGTTACCCGGGTCCTTTACCGAAACGTGAGCAACCAACCTTTGGAGGTCAAGACGTGGGTTAACGACCGTTACAGCATCGAAGCGGCCTACCATACCGCCGCGGCTCCGGCTTTCTGGTCCTATCAGCCTGGATCTTATGAAAGCCGGCCGGATTGGGTGTTGCCGCTGAAGCCTGGTTTTGCGCAGGACAATTACCTGGGGATGAATGCGACCGATTACGGGGGCGGGACGCCGGTCAGCGTAGTGTGGCGGAGGGACGTGGGAATCGCCGTTGGGCATCTGTCTCCGACACCGAAGCTTGTATCGCTTCCCATCTCGGTCCCGGATGCCAGACAAGCTCTGGTTGGCGTGAAGTCCAAGGTCGGTCGAGTCCTGAAACCGGGTGAGACATTTGAGACGCTTCGCACCTTCGTGTCCGTCCAGAAAGGCGATTTCTTTCGGCCTCTTTCCCAATATCGACGTTTGATGGCCCGACTTGGAGTGCGTTTTGACTCGCCGTCGCCGGCCGCTTACGAGTCGATCTGGTGCGCCTGGGGCTTCGAACGCGACTTTACCGTCACCCAGATCCTCGAAGCTGTGCCAAAGGCAGCGGAGCTCGGCTACGGCTGGGCCGTCCTGGATGACGGCTGGCAGACTTCCGAAGGAGACTGGAAACTGGATCCGGCGAAATTTCCCAAGGGCGACGCCGACATGGCCGCGCTGGTCGACAAGATTCACAGACGTGGCCTCAAAGCTCGGCTGTGGTGGGCCCCGCTGGCCGTTGACCCGGGGACCGATTTGATCCAGGCTCACCCGGATTATTTGCTACTGAATCAGAATGGTTCCCGCCAGTCGATTTCGTGGTGGGACGCCTACTACCTCTGTCCCGCCTACCCTCCCGTCCTCGAATACACCAAAGCACTGGTCGAGCGATTCGTACGGACCTGGGGGTATGACGGCCTGAAAATTGACGGCCAGCATCTGAACGCTGCTCCTCCGTGCCACAACTCCGCCCATGGTCACCTCTATCCCGAGGAGTCGTTCGAGAAGATGCCGGAGTTTTTCAAGGCGATTTACGACACGGCCCGAGCCGTGAAGCCGAACGCGGTACTCGAAGTCTGTCCGTGCGGCACCGGCTATTCGTTCTTCGCGATGCCGTTTATGAGCCATGGGGTCGCATCCGATCCGACCAGTTCCTGGCAGATTCGGCTCAAAGGGAAGACCTTGAAGGCGCTGATGGGGCCGGAAGCCCCGTACTTCGGCGATCACGTTGAACTGTCGGACGGTGGCGAGGACTTTGCTTCGAGCTTCGGCATCGGAGCGGTGATTGGGACGAAATTTACTTGGCCGCTCGGCGCTGAGAAGGGTTCGAAGATCGACCTGTCGCGGGAAAGAGAGGCCGTCTGGAAGAAGTGGCTCGACCTGTACAAGCAGAAAATGCTGTCGAACGGCACTTACCTTGGCGAACTCTATGACATCGGGTTTGACCGGCCCGAAGCGCATGCCATCCGCAAGGGGCGCGCCATGTATTACGCCTTCTACGACAAGGCCTGGAAAGGCGTCTTGACCCTGCGCGGGCTGGAGGCGAGACAATATCGGGTGGTGGATTACGTGAATGGCGTTGACTACGGCGCGGTCAAAGGCCCCGAAGCACGGTTGAATATCGATTTTCAGAAGTCGCTGCTCTTGGAGGTGAGACCGGAGTGAAGGTTCGGTAGTTTTTATCCACGAACTAACACGAACGAACACGAACAAAGACGCTTTGTTCGTGTTCGTTCGTGTTAGTTCGTGGATAAAAACTACCGAACCTTCCAGTACTTCCCAACGTGCCGGATGGCGCCTTCCCGGTATGCCTCGAATTCTCGGCTGGGGCCCTGGGCGGCCTGGGCACTGAAATCGCGCGCGCCGACAGCAGCATCGATCGTCGCCACGACGCCCTCGCTCAAGCCCTCCAGGTCGTAGCCTCCCTCGAGCAGGAAGAGAATTCTCCCCTGGCACAGTTCTTTCGCCAAGCCTGTAAGTAAAGCGGCTATTGCGCCGAATCCGTCGGCCGTCATCTTCATTCCGGCCAGCGGATCGCTGGCATGGGTGTCATATCCGGCCGAGACGAGGACAAGGTCGGGATTGAACTGTCGAAGCACCGGCACGACCAGAGCCCGGTACAGGGGCACGAAGAAGCTGTCCCCTCGACCGGCCTGCACCGGGAAATTGACCGTGTATCCCTTGCCGGCGCCCGCCCCGACTTCGGTGAAAGCGCCCGTCCCGGGGTAATGAGGATACTGGTGGCTTGACACGTACACAACGTCCGGGCGAGTCCAGAAGATCTGCTGCGTGCCGTTGCCGTGGTGCACATCAAAGTCCACGATCGCGACCCGGCTGGCCACACGTTCCTGAATGGCCCATTGTGCGGCGATAGCCGCATTATTGAAAAGGCAGAAGCCCATCGCCCGAGTTGGGGTGGCGTGATGCCCGGGCGGCCTGGCCAGCAGAAAGCCAGCCTGGATCTGTCCCTGGCGCATAAGTTCGAGCAGGTGAATGCCGCTGCCTGCGGCAAGGCAGGCAACTTCGTAGGACCTCGGGCCGGTGTGCGTATCGGGATCCAGATCCCGGGGAGGGAGACCGCGCGTCCCGCGAAGCCGTGCGACGTAGTTGGGTGAGTGAACGGCTTCAAGCCACTTGGGTGCGATGGGATGAGGGTCAAAGCGCGAAACAGGCCCGCTATACTTCGCAAACGCTTCAATCAGCGCCCGGATTCGTTCGCCA
>RPQK01000607.1 GCA_003819755.1 Acidobacteriota bacterium
CAATTACCGCGTTGCGGACCGGCACTTGGTCAAATCTCGGCACAATCTGTTTCTCGTACAAGCAAGTGAGGCTGGGGGTCCGGCTACTCTCCTCTCACGCCTCCGGCGTGAGGAAGTAGCCGGACCCCAGCCTCAGCAGACCTGGCTTGCGCACTTCCGAAGGCCTGCTCAGCTCGCGTCCGAGGCGAAGAACCTTCGAGAGTCCCCCTGTTTTACATTCTCGGCATTGAAGCCATTCCAATTTTCGCCTATGTTAAGGGGAAGCTCTGTCAACCCAGACGCCGCCGGGTTGTCACCCGTCTGTTCAAGGAGGAGAACCAATGCGCGGATTGCGAAGACTGTCGACCACCATGCGCGAATGGAGGCTGACGGTAAAGGCTTTGCTGTCGACCGATCACCCGATTCTGGCGCACCTGATCCCGATTCGCCGGTGCAACCTGGCCTGTGCATACTGCAACGAGTACGACGCCTCTTCTTCCCCTGTCCCGATCTCTGAAATGCGGCGGCGAGTCGATCTGTTGGCTGATCTCGGGACGTCGATCATCACCCTGAGCGGCGGCGAGCCGCTGCTTCACCCGGAACTGGAAAGCATCATTGCCGCCATTCGAGACCGGGGGATTGTCGCAAGCATGATCACGAACGGCTATCTGCTGTCCCGGAAACGGATCGAGCAGTTGAATCGGGCCGGGCTAGAGCATCTCCAGATCAGCATCGACAATGTGGAGCCGGATGACGTGTCAAAGAAAAGCCTGCGCGTCCTTGACAAGAAGCTCGTGTACCTGGCGGAATTGGCAGATTTCAAGGTCAACATTAATTCGGTGCTGGGGTCCGCCGTCCGTAACCCGGACGATGCTCTAAAGATAGGAAGGCGAGCCGTCGAGCTCGGATTCACCTGTACGGTCGGGATCATTCACGACGGTAAAGGTCACTTGAAACCTCTCAGCGGCCGTGAGGCCGAAGTCTTCGAAGAGTTGAAGCTGACAGGCAAGAAGGGCTACCCGCGCATCAATCGTTACTTCCAGGAGAACCTGGCGGCGGGCAAGCCGAACAACTGGGCGTGCCGCGCAGGGGCCCGCTACTTGTACGTCTGCGAAGACGGCTTGGTCCATTACTGCTCGCAGCAGCGAGGTTATCCCGGGATTCCGCTATCCGAATACACAATCGAGGACATTCGTCGAGAATACCGCACCCGCAAAGGTTGCGCCCCGTACTGCACGGTCTCGTGCGTTCATCAGGCCTCGATGGCCGATTTCTGGCGTGCACCGCAGGAGTATCGAATGCCCCACCGGTTGCCCGTTCGCCGCCCCACCTGCGGGGGTGGGCTCGTGCAGCTCGAGTAGCTGATAAAAGGAGTTATCCACGAATTATACGAATTACACGAATTTCAGAAGAGAAATTCGTGTAATTCGAGTAATTCGTGGATAACCCCTTTTACCTCACCTGGCTCACTTTCGCGGAAAAATCCCAACCTTCCCCCCAAACGTGCCTGGACCGCATTGATGTCCCCTCGAGCGTTTTTCATACTGGACAATAATTCCAACCATATTGACGATAAGGTCATTTCCGGAGGAGAGTTATGCCCAGATATCGAGCCAAGAGTGTGCTGAAGTACCTCGATGCGGCCGTTTGCCTGGCTGCACGGAGCCTCTTCGACGGCATCCAGTTTTTCAACCAGTACCGGCCCGGCCCTTCGTTCACCCCGAAGTGGTCGGATAAGCCCTTGCTGAAGTCGTGGGAAAAAACCAAACCCACGTTGGGTTGGCCCAGGGAGACCGACTCGCTTTGTCCGAAATGCGTCGTGGAGGCGCGAGAACGGATTCTCGGCGGGGAAGAGGACTATACGGTCCTGATCAACAGCAAAGTCGGAGAAATAAAGGCCCAGATCGTCGAACGAAACGGCCAGGTCTGGATGGTCAAAGAGTGCCCCGTTCACGGAAGCTTCGAGGATATCATGGCTATCGACGTCAATTTCCTGAGCTGGATAGAGAAGAACTTCCCGGGCCGCGACATCCGGGCGCACAATGACGAAGACCTGCACAACCACGGCTCCAGCTCCATCCGGCACGGGCGCGGATCTGTTCTCACCGTGGACCTGACCAACCGCTGCAACATGATGTGTGACCCCTGTTTCATGGATGCCAACCAGGTCGGCTTCGTCCACGAGTTGTCTTGGGCAGAAGTGAAGGAAATTCTGGACAACGCGATGAAGATCAAGCCCCGGCGGCAGATGTCGGTGCAGTTCTCGGGTGGCGAGCCGACGCTGTCCCCTCATTTCTTCCGAGCGATCAAGTACTCGCGCAAGCTCGGCTACAACAGCGTCCAGTGTGCCACCAACGGAATTGAGTTCGCCAAGAGTCTCGATTTCGCCCGGAAGGCAGCCGAATGCGGCTTGCGCTACGCCTACCTGCAGTTTGACGGGATCGGGAACGACGCCAACAGTCACCGGAAAATCGGCAATCTGTTCGACGTGAAACTACGGGCGATCGAAAACCTGCACAAGGCCGGAGTGGAGATCATCTTGGTCACGACACTCGTAAACGACGTGAACAACGACCAGGTCGGACCGATCATCCGTTTCGCGATGGACAACCCGAAGAAGGTCGCGTTCATCGCTTTTCAGCCGGTTTCATTTACCGGCCGAGACGAGCAGATTACGGACGAGCGCCGGGCCCGTCAGCGTTACACGCTGTCTCACATGGCCAGAGATGTTCGCACCCAGACAGGAATGACGGCCAACGAGCACTGGTTTCCGCTCTCCTTGATGGGAGCCTTCGCCGATTTTGCAGACCTGGTTCACGGTCCCCAGGCGGAATGGGGGCAGGTGACCTGCAGTTGTCATCCGAACTGCGGAGTCGGAACAGCGCTGATGATCAACAAAGAGACCAAGGAAGCGGCACCGGTGCCCCAGTTTCTCGACATTCCCGGCCTGGTCGCCGATATCCGAAAGCTGACTGACGCCGCGCGCGGAGCGAAGTTCTCGAACTTCATGATGGGGTTGGCGCTCTTTAAGCACTACAAGCCCTTTCGGGCGCCATCGAGCCTCGCCCTGGTTGACCTTCTCAAGAAGTTCGATAAGAGCTTCGGACTGACGGGACAAAGCTATGGGAAGGGCGTAGAACGCCGCAGCGATCCCTGGAACTTCCTGTTTATCGCCGGAATGTGGTTTCAGGATCTCTTCAACTACGACTTCCGCCGGACCGAGATGTGTATCATCCCGTATGCCACTCAGGAAGGAGAAATCTCCTTTTGCGCCTACAACACGGGCCACGGCTGGCGAAACATCATTGAGCACATGCACATGAACGCGACCGTGGCGAAGTGGTACGAGGAGCACGGCCGGCACCAGATTTTCGCGGGCGGGAAGAGCGTCGATTTGACGAGCTACAATCACTCTCTGGTCGTCCGACAGGAGGACGCCGAACGCGTCCGCGAAAAGAGCGAGCTGCCGCAGAACGCGCGCGACGAGAAGATGCTGCGGAAGAAGGCCGCCAAGGAAGCGGCGCAGGTGCGCGCTTACTACGAGGAGATGGTGCTTAAAAAGAAGAAGGAGGGGCCGAAGTTGGTGCAGCTGTCTTAGTAATCAGAAAGGACCTCAAGGACCTCAAGGACCTCAAAGACCTCAAGGACCTAAACGAGATTTCGTCCTTGTCTTTGAGGTCCTTGAGGTCCTTCTTGTTTACTGCCAGTTTTCCCTCAGTTGCTTGATCGGCTCGAAGAAATACTCAATGGGGGTCCGGTAACCGACCCGGATCCGTGCCTCTCCCCGCATGCCCGCTTTCAAGGGCTTGGGGTTTCCGCGAATCGTGAGACTCCCGGGATCCGGCCGGGCCCGGGCCAGGAAGCGCTGGCCCTCGTTGGTCTCTGTTGCAGCGGGGCTGATCCAGATCAGCTCGCCCTTGCCGGTGCCGAACCGCTGATAGGGAAAGGCTTCAAAAAACAGCTGCACGGGAAGGCCGGAGCGCACGCGCGAGGCGGCTTCCTCAGGCAGCGAAAGCTGGGCAACCAGTCCGGCGTCGGTCCGGGCCAGCCGGCATAATTCCTGCCCGAGCGAGACCACGTCTCCCACCGTTTTCTTCTCGACCGACAGCACGGTCCCGTCAAACGGCGCCCGAATGTGGATCACATCCTCCCCAAGCCCTTGTACTTGGCGCTTAAGAGACCGCATCTTGACGACAAGTTTCACTTTCTCGCCTTCGAGTTGGTTGGCCGTGGTGCTCCGCGAGTTTTCGATTTTCCTGACTTCCAGGGTCGCCAGCTCGATGGTCTGCCTGATCTGGGCCAGATCCCTCTCAGCCCGCGCCGCACCGAGACGGTGAGATATGAGATCGACGGTTGAAACCAGTCCCTCGGCCCCGAGTTTCTCAATCCGCTTCAGGAAGTCCTGGTAGGTCGCGAGATATTCCTTTTGGTAAACCGCTTCCTTTTCGTGTTGTTGGATTTTGGCGTTCTGAATCTCGAGTTGTGTCCGGTAGTCTTCCTCGGCAAGCTTGGCCCGGCGCTCAATTGACTCCATCTCCTCGTTCAGCGTCAGGAGCTCGGTCGTCCATTGCCGGATTTCCCGCGACTGAATCGTGAAAAGCTCATCCCCGGCCCGCACATCTTTCGTTTCGTGGACCCGGATGTCGGTGAGGACCCCGTCCATCGTCGCATGAACCGGATCGGCGCCTGCGGGAGGCAGCAATTGGAAGGTCGCGGTCACCGAGTCAGGAACCCGCAAGATGATCGCCCCTGCCAACCCGGCCGCCGCCAGCAGGATGATCAGTGTCCCGGCTGCTATGGCAACGGACATCGAGAGGCTGGAGGGGAAAATGTTGTTTCGTTGTTCCATGCTGCTTCTCCGTTGCGGGTCATCCACGAATTACACGAATTACACGAATTCAAAGGACCTCAAGGACCTCAAAGACCTCAAGGACGGTGACTGTTGCTTTGTCCTTGAGGTCTTTGAGGTCCTTGAGGTCCTTTGAATTCGTGTAA
>RPQK01000608.1 GCA_003819755.1 Acidobacteriota bacterium
GTTACCTTAATAACAACACGATCACCTCAACGCTCGGATTCGAAGTCACCCGCGACTCCTCGCTGACTCTGCTCGGGAGAGGCGAATACGGTCGGGCGGGAGTTCCCGGACCGACCCTGTTCGGTCCCCCGGACCTTGACGAGTACTACAGGAAGAGGAATTCAGTCTTCGGCGCCGGTTTCACCCAGCGTCTGTCGCCGGGAGCAAACCACCGGTTGACATACTCGCAGGTACAGGTCCACGAACTGTCAGAAGATCTCCTCGATTCGGGGAGTTTCGTCCCGACGTATGGCGGCCGAACGGCACCCTACCCCTCTTTTGATTTTCCCTATTCGTATCTGAACGCGACGCGCAGACAGGTGGCCGGGTACCAGGCGGACCTGAGCATCTCTTCTCATGTCGTGGCTACCGGCGTCGAGTACGAGGACGAGCGAGGGACAGTGGGCGACATCCGCGCGTCACGAAGCAATTTCGGTTACTACCTGCAGGATCAGTGGGTTACAAGCCACCGTATCGCACTGACCGGCGGCCTGCGCCTTGATCGCAACGGCAGCTTCGGCTTTGCCGCCACACCGCGATTCTCGGTGGCCTGGCTTCTGCGCAACGGCCGCCCGGACGGGTTCTGGGGGATGACGCGGCCGAAACTCAACGTCGGTCTCGGCATCAAGGAGCCCAGCCTCATCGAATCGTTCAGCACAAGTCCCTATTTCCGAGGAAACCCGGACCTGAAACCCGAAAAAACCAGAAGCGTTGAAACCGGAATCGAGCAGAGGCTGGCAGGGAACCGCGTGCGGATGGAGATCAACGGCTTCTATAACTACTTCCTCAACCAGATCGATCTGCAAACCACAGACTTCACTACCTTCGAGTCTTCCTTCTTCAATATCGGCCGGAGTCAGGCCTGGGGCATCGAACAGGTGCTCGAGATACGACCGAACCAGGCCTGGGTGATCAACGGGGGCTATACTTACCTCAAGACGAAGATCCTCGAAAGCGCGGCTCCGTTTCACCCGGTCCTGCGGGCCGGATCCCCTTTGCTGCGGCGCCCGAGCCATTCGGGCTTCTTGACGGCCGGGTGGTTCAGCGGAAGGTGGGGCGTGAGCAGTCGCGTAATACTGGTCGGCAAACGAACAGACAATGATTTCTATGGATTGGATCTCCGGGAGGTGGAGGGTTACTCACGGGTGGACGTGAACGGCCGCGTCAGGCTCAGCAATCGGGTGGAGCTTTTTACCGCAGTCCAGAACCTGTTCAACGCCGAATACTCCGAGGCGCTCGGTTACCCGGCCCTGAAGTTTAATTTCCGGTCGGGGGTCAGGTTCAAGTTTTAGCGACACCAAAGGGCCACAGGGACCACGACAAGGACCTCAAGGACGGGCAAACGTCGCAGTCCCTGTTGTCCTTGAGGTCCTTGTGGTCCTTCTGGTCCTTGAGGTCCTTTCATTCTGATGAAACGCACCTGGCTGATTCTCATCCCTGTCGCAGTTGCGGCGCTTGCCGCGGGTCTGCTGGCGCTACGCTCCAGCCTGGCTCCGCCGGACAAGAGCCCCGGCCGGCGGATCGTTTCGCTGGCACCCAATTTGACCGAAACCCTGTACGCCTTAGGCGCCGGGCACGAAGTGGTGGGAGTGACCAGCTACTGCAACTATCCGCCCGAAGCGCAGACAAAAGAGAAGGTGGGCGATTTCATCAACCCCAGTCTTGAGAAGATCGTGAGTCTTCAGCCGGACCTCGTCCTGGCCGAAAAATGGAGCTCATCAAAGGTCTCCCGGCGACTGTCGCAACTCGGCCTCCGGCTGGTCGAAACAGTAAGCCCTGCCTCGGTAAGTGAAATCTACGATCTGACAAAACAGGTGGGGGAGGCAACGGGAAGAACCGATGAGGCCGGCGAGTTGGTGGCTCGGATGCAGCGGCGAATCGAAGCCGCCCGGCAGCGAGCCAGTCGGTTCCGGTATCGTCCCTCGGTCTACGTGGAAATAGACCCGCCGTCGTGGACCGTTGGTCGACGAAGCTATACAAGCGAAGCCGTTTCGATTGCCGGCGGAAGGAACCTCTTCGACGATATGAACCGACCGTCCCTTTTGGTCTCTAAAGAGACGGTGCTGGAAAAGAACCCGGACGTGATTCTCAGTTTTGCGGCGAAGGCCGAGGAGATCAAGGCGCGTCCCGGGTGGTCAGATATCAAAGCCGTGAAAGAGGGGCGCATAATAGATGACTTCAACCGCGACCTCCTCTCGAGGGGGACGTTCAGGTTGGTTGAGGGAATAGAGCAGCTCCAGCAGAGGCTGGAGAGGATGCAGTAGGGTTCGGGGTTCGGGGTTCGGGGTTCGGGGTTCTGGATCCAAGGTTGCGACGGGGGTCGAGTCGCGAACCTTAAACCCAGAACCCCGAACCCCGAACCCAGAACCCTGAACCCGCGATGCGTGCCATGAAGACTAGAACCGGAACATCACTCGCGGTGCTGCTTTTCCTCCTCCTTGCCACAGGCCTGATCGCTCTCCTGGTCGGTCCGGTGTCAGACCCATCCGCCGTCATCATCTGGCGTATTCGGCTGCCTCGGGTGTTGATGGGACTGCTCGTTGGCGCCGGCCTGGCCGCCGCCGGGACGGTTTTTCAAGGAGTATTGCGGAATCCGCTGGCCGATCCGTTCATGCTCGGGACGTCTAGCGCAGCGGCTGCCGGAGTGATGATTGCCGGGGCCCTGCACCTGGGCCACTACTCCTCGCTCTACTTCATGGCCCTGACCTTCGCGCTTCTTTCCATTATGCTCGTTTATCGGATCGCTCAGATCGAGGGCCGGGCGCCGATTCAAACGATGATCCTCGCGGGAGTCATCGTCAGCCTCTTCTTCAATGCGGCCGTTTTTGTCTTCTTCTCCATCTTCTACCGGGAATCGTTCAACACCCTTTTTTACCTGCTCGGGACATTAACTGAAGGGGACCCCGTGCTGATCGGGATCTCGTCCATACTGACAGCCGGAGGCCTGGCCGTCTGCTGGTACCTGTCCCGGGACCTCGATATCCTTACTCAGGGTGAGCAAACGGCCCAGCATCTTGGAGTTGAAGTGGAGAGTGTCAAGAAAATCCTGTTCACGGCCGCATCCTGCATGGTCGCCGCAGCAGTGGCCGTCGCAGGGATGATCGGTTTCGTCGGCCTGATCGTGCCTCACATGTTGCGCATGATCGTCGGCCCCAATCATCGAGTCCTGATTCCCGCCGCCGCGATGGGAGGCGCGATCTTCCTCATTCTCGCCGATACGCTGGCAAGAACGGTGCTCGCGCCGATCGAGATACCGGTCGGGGCATTGACCGCACTGGTGGGCTCGCCGTATTTTGTCTATTTGCTCCGCCGGCGGCAGCGCCATGGTCAGTTCTAACAAAGGAGCACAATACGGACCAACACGGACTGACACCGACGAACACGGACGAACACGGACAAAAAGTTCTCTCCCTGTCCGTGTTCGTCCGTGTCAGTCCTGGTCAGTCCGTGTTCGCCCTCTAACTGACATGGACCTTCGTCTCAACCAGGTTTCTTTCAGCTTCCGCGACGGTTTTCGCCTGTCTGAGGTGAACCTGGAGATCCCCGGGGGCTCGTTTCTCGGCCTGATCGGCCCGAACGGCAGCGGCAAAAGCACGCTCCTGCGGCTCATGAGCGGAGAGTTGAAACCGGAAACGGGGCAAGTGCTGCTGGACAACCGCCCCGTCACGGGGTTTTCGGCCGTCGAACTGGCCCGGCAGATGGCGGTGATCTCGGCCGAACAGCATTTTGATTTTCCCTTCCTGGTTCGCGATGTAGTCGCTATGGGCCGCTTTGCTCACATGGGGCGGATGGGGCGAGCGCCGGCCGCCAACGACGATGTCATCGAGGAGTCGCTGCGCCTCACTGAAGCGGACGCTTTTGCCGATCGGCCGATCTCTCATCTGTCTTCGGGCGAGCGCCAGCGTGTTCTGATTGCGAGGGCGGTGGCGCAACAGCCGGCCATCATGCTGCTCGACGAACCGGATGCGCACCTGGACCTGCATCACCAACTGAACGCCTTCCGCCTTCTGCAACGGCTGAACCGCGAGCGCGGTATTTCGCTCGTGACCGTCCTGCACGATCTGAGCGCCGCCGCTTCGTTTTGTCAACGGCTGGCGCTCCTGGACCGGGGGACGCTCATCAAGCACGGGCTCCCGAACGACGTGATCACGGCGGAAACCATCGGCCGCGTCTACGGGCACGAGATTATCGTGTTTCGGAACCCGGTGACCGACAGCCCAAGCGTGGCGATCGGGGCCGAACAGGACCAGTGGACGAGGAACAGCCAGTGAACCGCCGCTTCTTATCGCTATTCTCGCTCCTTCTCTTCACTGCCCTCGTCATGGCCTACCTCTGGTGGGGAAAGTTCCAGTACCATCACGGCCTGCTTCTCATCGGCACTTATGCAGGCGGGTTTGCTCTCGTGCTCGGCAATCACTTCTATCACCGTGACGGCCGGCGCGAAATGGGCTATCGCTGGGACAATGGCGGCAAGGCGGTCCGGACTTTTGGTGTTCTGACGCTCGTCTTCTCGGTTCTCATCGTCCTCGTCGGGATCTGGAAGAGCGAGGCCCGAATTGACCGCTGGGCCGACCTCTACGTTTACGTGGGCTGGGCCGCGCTGCAGCAGCATCTGCTTCAGAATTTCCTGCGCCTGCGAGGCGAGGATCTCTTCGGCAGGGGGGATTGGCGGGCGGCGTTCGTGGCTGCTGCCCTTTTCGGCCTGTATCACCTGCCTAACCTCCCGCTTGTGGCCGCCTCTTTCTCCGGCGCCCTCCTTTGGTGCCTCGTGTTCATGCGCGTGCCAAGCTTTATGGGTGCCTGGTTATCTCACGCCGTTCTGAGCGGCTGTCTGCTCCTCTTCTTCAAGCACGGGCTGCTCAGCCAGTTTCAGGTCGGCAAGCCCGGGTACAGGTACGAGCATTACGGCACGGGAGTCTATGTGGCCGGA
>RPQK01000609.1 GCA_003819755.1 Acidobacteriota bacterium
ACGAGTGTCGAGGGTCGAAAGTTGAGGTTGAGAGTTGAGGGAATTGCCCTTATCAACATTCGACCCTCAACTCTCTACCCCTTACTCGTTTCGGATTTTGATTCGGAATTTGATCTCGTATAAGTCTGCCAGGAGGAGGGGGAAATTCCTTATGAAGACACTCATCCTGTCAGTATCTCTCGGGCTCGTGCTTGGGCTTGACTTAGGTCCTGCATGGGGGCAGCCGCAGCGCCAAGATACAGTCAACGCGCCCGGGCACGATCCGAGCGCCAAGACGCCGGCGGTAGTGCGAGACGTCCCGGTCGATGACTTCGACCGCGGCACGCCGCGCCGAGCAGTGGCCGGGTTCCTTAAGGCAGCTCACGCGGACGATTACCGCCGCGCCGCCGAGTATCTCGATCTGGGAGGCTTGCCTGTCGACGTGGCGAAGAGCTTAGGAGCGCAGCTGGCCCGCCACCTGAAGATCGTCTTGGACCAAAAGCTTCCGATCAACATCGACACCTTGAGTGACAGCCCGGCCGGACATCTCCAGGATGGCCTTCCCCCGGATATGGAAGAGGTGGGTGCTATCGAGACGCCCGGGGGAGCAGTCCACATCCGGCTCCAACGGGTCCCACGGGAGGACGGCGTCGAAATCTGGAAGATTTCGGCTGCGAGCTTGGCGGCAATTCCAGACCTGTACAAACGCTACGGGTATGGCCTGCTCGGGGAGCTACTCCCACGCGTATTCGTCGAGACGGAGTTTCTCGATACCCAGCTTCGGCAGTGGCTGGCCCTGCTAATTCTTATCAGCCTCGGCTACGGGCTAGGAGTTCTGTTTACCACCCTCGCGCTCCGCCTGCTGTGGCGACGGCACCGCGAACTGGTGTCGGTCTTAAATAGGCTCGTGGTGCAACCGGTGCGACTGCTGATCCTCGTGCTGTTCCTCTCTATTGGACGCCGGCCATTGCAGCTATCCTTAACTGTCGACCGAATACTCACCGCCCTGGAGGAGATCCTGCTGATCTTCGCGATCACTTGGGTAATTCTGCGTGCCCTGGAATCCTTTGAGGCGATCGTCCGGTCCCATGCCCTGCGACGCAACAAGGCCATCCTACTTCCCCTGCTGCCCGTGGTGCGGAAGTCAGCCAAAATCCTCATCGCAGCCCTCGCCGGCGTTGCTGTGCTCCACAGTTTCGGCGTCAATGTCATCACCGTGCTAGCAGGGTTGGGCATCGGCGGAATCGCGGTCGCGCTGGCGATGCAGAAAACGCTGGGAGACTTCATCGGCGGCATCACGCTTTACGCCGACCAGCCGGTGCTGGTGGGAGAATTCTGTCGCTTTGGCGGGACTGTCGGTACCGTCGAGGAAGTGGGTTTGCGCTCGACGCGCGTGCGCACCCTCGACCGCACGGTCATCACCATTCCGAACTCGGAGTTCTCGAACCTCCAGATCGAGAGTTTCACGCGGCGCGACCGGATCTGGTACCATCCGACAATTCGCTTGTGCTGCGAGACGACCCCGGATCAAATCCGTTACATCCTAGTCGAGGTGCATCGGATGCTCTATGCGCACCCGAAGGTCGACTCGGCGTCGGCTCGTATCCGGTTCGCCGGCTTCGGTAGCGCATGGCTGGATCTCGAAATATTCAGTTACGTGACCGTAACCGACTACGGCGAGTATTTGGAGATTGCCGAGGATCTGAATCTGCGGATCATGGACATCGTGGCCGCGGCGGGATCCAGCTTAGCCTTACCGTCGCAGATGACGTATCTGGAGAAGCGGCGCAGTGTTGATTTCGACCGGGCCCGAGCAGCTGAGGCACAAGTGAAGGAGTGGCGCGAGCGGCACGAGCTGTGGCTGCCGCGCTTTCCCCGGGAGAAGATCATCGAGATCGACAACACGTTAGACTACCCAGCGAACGGACCGAACACGGGGGCCGGACAGCGATGACCCGGTGGCTCGCTGTCGTAGCCTTTTGGGCAGGCGCGCTCTTATCCAGCGGCTGCCTCGGTCCCGTATCACTGCACGATGCCGTGCTTGGCTACGACGAGACCGTAAGTCGACTCGAGCAACAGATGCTCCTCATCAACATTGCCCGGCTGCGCGCCGGCCTGCCCGGCCACTACACTGTAACTTCGAGTATCGCAGCGACGTTCGATTACCAAACGAACGCGGCGATACTTGGCCCGTTCAGCGACATCGGGATAAACGTGGGGATCAGTGCCGCGGAAAACCCCACCTTGAGCATCGTGCCTATCCAAGGGAAAGAATTCACCGAACGCGTGCTGACCCCAATGGAGGATGCGAAGTTCGAGTTTCTCGTTTTCCAGGGTTCGCCGATCGACATGGTCATGCGTGTCATGGCTGACGGTATCGAAGTGCAGAACCGTGAAGGAACGTTTCTTCGCTTCCTCCTGAACTGGCCCACTCATCCTCAGGAGTACGAGGAGTTCCGCCGGATAGCGATGCATCTGTCTTGGCTGAACACCAGCCGGCGACTCTTCGTCGGCAGGCTTTCCTTCGTGGAAACAACCCAAACCCGGCTCAGCACCCCCCCCAATGCGGGTGACATTCAGAAAGCCCTTGAGAAGGATTGGAAATGGCGGCCTACGGGGGATGGCTTCTATGAATTGGAGCGGCGCGTCACGGGAAGAGTCGTGATTACCAACTACGACCCGCGTACGCTGAGCGACCCCGAGCGCGAGGCACTCAACAGCCGAGCCGCAAAGAATCCGGGAAACTTCGTCCTTGTCGATATCCACCCGGATCATCCCGGGGGCGATTTCCCGTTGTTGGGTGCTCTGAAGCTACGAAGCCTGAACGTGATCGCCAGCTTCGTGGCCGCCGACCATGGAGGTAGCCAAGAGTTCAATGTAACTAAAGACCCGAGAACCGGCGCTAGCGGCCCCAATCCGCGCCGCGCCCTTGGTATCGAGGTCACCGATCAGCCGCCATCCGGTACCCTTCCCAACGCCCGCTACCGGGGCCGTTATTATTCGATTGGAGATACGCGCTGGGACCACGAGGCGTTCGGTTTGCTGTACCAGCTGTTTCAGATGACAGTCACGGACGTCTCGAACATCGGCGTGCCGATCACGATCAGCAAGTAAGAGAGGGACGAGGGAGGAGTGTCGAGTGATGAGGGTACTGAACAGGAGTGCACCGCCAAAGGACGGATCAGTTTCAGGCTGAAGCGGAGAGAACAGGGACCGTTTCTCTATGCACTCCTGCTGAACAAAACGCGAAATGCGAGGCTTTAATTTTGGCAATGCAACTGTTTGAAAGGAGTTGTTTATGTCATTGAAAGAATAGAGACCCGGAACCAATAGAAGAAAGGGACGAGGGATGAGTGACGAGCGGAAAATGTTAGGCGCAGATTCATGTCGTTGTTCTTTACCCCTCGACACCCGACCCTCGACCCGCTTCGGATTTCGAGAAAGTGAAGAGATGACCTCAAGTTGAAAGGCTTAGCGAAAATAAATCATTCAAAACAAGGAGTATGTATGAACAATGAAGACAAAAAACACCGTTCCCATCTGCCGATGCCGAACACCCAGCGACCCCAGTTCATCGCCTACGACGCCAAGGACCCGGATAGCAAGTTCCCGCCGATCGCGCAACTACGTCCACCCAAGGGGGCGCCCAACGTGCTGATCGTCCTCATCGACGACGCCGGGTTCGGCTCGTCGAGCGCCTTCGGCGGCCCCTGTCAGACACCGGCCGCGGAGACGCTGGCAGCGGGCGGTCTGAAGTTCAACCGCTTCCATACCACCGCCCTGTGCTCGCCGACGCGCCAGGCGCTGCTTACCGGGCGCAATCATCACTCCGCCGGCATGGGCGGCATCACCGAGATCGCCACCGGCGCGCCGGGCTACTGCTCGGTTCGGCCTAACTCGATGGCTCCGCTGGCGGAGACGCTTAAGCTCAACGGCTACTCCACGGCGCAGTTCGGCAAATGCCACGAGGTGCCGGTCTGGCAGACGAGCCCGGCCGGGCCGTTCGATGCCTGGCCCTCAGGCGGCGGCGGCTTCGAGTACTTCTACGGCTTCATCGGCGGCGAGGCGAACCAGTGGTACCCGACGCTTTATGAAGGCACCACGCCGGTCGAGCCGAAGAAGACTCCCGAGGAGGGGTACCACCTCGTGGAGGATATGACCGACAAAGCGATGGCTTGGGTGTCGCAGCAAAAGGCGCTTGCGCCTGACAAGCCTTTCTTTGTTTACTTCGCGCCGGGTGCCACCCACGCGCCGCATCATGTGCCGAAGGAGTGGGCTGACAAGTACAAGGGCAAGTTCGACCAGGGTTGGGACAAGCTGCGCGAAGAAACCTTTGCGCGACAAAAAACCTTGGGTGTCATTCCAGCGGAGTGCCAGCTAACCGTGCGCTCCCCGGAGGTCCCGGCGTGGGACCAGATGCCGGAGGCCTTCAAACCGGTGCTACGCCGCGAGATGGAGGTCTACGCCGGCTTCCTGGAGTACACCGACCATCACGTAGGCCGGATCCTGGACGGACTGAAGAAGCTCGGTATCTTCGACGACACGCTGGTGTACTACATTGTCGGCGACAACGGCGCCTCGGCCGAGGGCGGCATCAACGGTTGCTACAACGAGATGAGCTACTTCAACATGCTGCAGTCGCTCGAGACGCCGGAATACCTCACGGAGCGGCTCGACAAGCTCGGCGGGCCGGAGTCCTACAACCACTATGCCGTGGGCTGGGCCCATGCGATGGACACCCCGTACCAGTGGACCAAGCAGGTCGCCTCCCACTGGGGCGGGACGCGCAACGGCACGATCGTTTCCTGGCCCAACGGGTTCAAGGCCAAAGGCGAGATTCGCTCGCAGTTCCACCATGTGATCGACGTCGCACCCACGGTCCTCGAAGCGGCCGGAATCCCCGAGCCGGTCTCGGTGAACGGCATGCAGCAGGACCCGATCGAGGGCGTTAGCATGCTCTACTCGTTCGACGACGCCAAGGGG
>RPQK01000610.1 GCA_003819755.1 Acidobacteriota bacterium
GCTGATGCCGTTTGGCTCGATCCTGCATAGGGGAAAGCGGCGTCGCCTCGAGGCCTGATAAAGCGTCGGCCTCTCGTTGCCGCCGCACTCCAAAATGGCCTGGCGCCCCCGCGCTCCAAAAAGTAAATGAAGGCATTCGGCGAGACGCCTGCGCTCCCAGCGGACGCCTCCACCCTCGAGGCCCTCCGGCTGGTCGACGCAGAAGGGGCGGCTCTTCCTGTACCTGCCTGCAGGACCAGAATTCGCTCCCACGAAACCTTGGACACAGCCCATCAATCGCTGTAATATTTGCGCCGTCGGCGTTACTGCGAAGGCTAGGTTCAGGTCGGGGGGGAGACGCGCAATGAAGGTGCGCCGTTGGCTGTGGAAGGGGCTGGAGTCCGCTGCGCTCGCTGTCTTCGCGCTGTCGCTGGTTTGGATTGGTTGGAATCGGGTGCTCATCTATGGCTGGCTGGGCTGGCCGACCTACGCCTCCGTGTCCACCACTTGCCCCGGCGATGTCAACCAGGACGGACGCCGCGACATCCGGGACCTGGTCCTGATCGAAAGTCATATCCTTGGCAAGCAACTGCTGGCCGGAGACCCGCTGTTCGCGGCCGACGTGAACGCTGACACCAAGGTCGACGCGCTGGATGTGGTGCGACTCGTTCAGCACACCACTCGCCGGAAACTCCTGCCGGACTGCCAACCCAACATGACCGTCTCACCGGCGGCGCTCAGCTTCGGTGAAGTTCGTGTCGGCGAGAGCAAGGACCTGACGCTGACGGTCGGCAATACCGGAAATGCGAAACTGACGGTGAATTCCGTCACCAGTAACAGCGGGCAGTTTGCTGCCACCTTGCCAGCTGTTCCCTTTGACGTGGTTCCGGGTGCCCAAACCACCGTGACGGTCCGCTACACTCCAGGCTCACTTGGCAGTCATAGCGGGAAGCTGACGGTGTCGAGCAATTCGGGCGGGACCGCAATGTCGGCCGAGGTGGCCGTAAGCGGGACCGGGGTGCAGTCGGCTAATCCGGCGCCAACCCTGACGGCTGTCAACCCGAGCTCCGCAACGGCGGGTGGGGCGGGCGTTACGTTGACCCTGACCGGGACCAACTTCGTGGCCGGGTCCCAGGTGCTATGGGATGGGGCCCCGCGCGCGACCACCTACGTGAGTCCGACCCAAGTTTCGGCGGCGATTACGGCCGCCGACATCGCCGAGGACGACGTAGTTTTGGTGCGGGTATCGAACCCGACTCCGGGCGGAGGGCTTTCAAACACTCAGTACTTCACCGTCAATCCTAATCCGTTGATACCTGCCGCCGGTCCCAGGCTTCGTCAACTGGCACCGGTTAGCGCGCCACCAGGCACAGATGTGACGCTGCTGGGCTCCGGATTCAGCGCGGTTGCCGCCAACAATCTGGTTAGTTTCGTCAAAAAAGAAACCAAGACCCCGGCCGTTACGGTGAGCGCCAACGAGACGACCATCGTGTGCCGCGTCCCGGCGGGCCTCCAGGCGGGCGAGTACGGAATCATGGTCACGGTGCTGGGGAAGGAGAGCAACGACATCGCCTTCACCGTAAGCACGGGGGCGTCCGCCTTGGATATTGTACCGACATCCGCCACCTTGCTCATGCCGCCCGGCACCGGGAAGGAGTACCTGGTGATCGGCGGCGGAAAACCGCCGTACAAGCTCAAACCGTTACGCACGGAGTACCAACCGTACGCGAAAGCTGAACTGAAAGGCACGGTCATCGAGGTGACGGGTCTATCCCTTGGCACACCGCCCAACGCGCGCGATGTCATGGTGGAGATAGAGGATAGCGCGAGCCCGGTGGCAACGGATTCGGTCAACGTCCGGGTGCAGGCGCCGGTTTTCGAGCCCGATTTCGACTGCGACTTTCCGAGCCTGCTGGCGGGAAGCTCGCCGGCTTTCACTTTCCGTGTGTACGACCACTACGGCCAGATGAGGATTGAACGAACGCGCCTGAAGTTTGAGAACGTCGGCACCAATCTGCCCTTGCTTCAACCCGGTTTGGACCTCGGGGTGAGCGACGTCGAGCGCTCCACTTTTAACTGGTTCGTTGTCAGCCGCGTCAAGTCCGCCGCTCTGGTCGAATTCGAGGCGCAGAGGACGGTCGAAGGATCCCAACAGGTGTCAGGCATCGGAACCATCGTGCCGGGTATTGTGACCATGTGGAACCGGCCCGTGCCCTACCAGGAAAGCGTGGTGAACAGCGGAGTCACCTTGTCGGGAATTCTCCGTGACGGGCTTTTCACACTGCCTGCCACGGGCCAGAAGATCACGGTAACGGCAGTCTTCACCTCGACGACCGTCTTCGCGGGCAAGGACCTGCCGATGACCAAGGTTCGGAGCAAGACGCTCACCACCGTGGACGTGCCGGCGGGCGCTCCGCGCATCAATCGTCTGCTCCCACTTCACGGAGAGATCGCCCGCGACCTTTGGATCGAGGGAAGCGGCTTTGGTTCAACGCCTGACGCGAACAGGGTCACGTTTGGCTATGGGGACGGCGTTCAGGCTCTCGTCAAGTCGGCGACCCCGACCCGGCTGGTCGTCCTGGTTCCGCCCGATGCGACGACCGGACCCGTGAAGGTTACGGTTGGCAATCAGGTCAGCAATCCTCACGAATTCAAAGTCCTGTACCGTCCTCAAGCCACGGTTAGCTTTGCCGACTTCCAGGCGGGGACGGCGGTGAGTCCCGTCCTCACCATTGAGCAGGGCAACAGCGAAGTGGACACAGCTGTCGTACGCGTCATCTCCGACCAGGGGCGGTTGAGCACGGCGGGATGGGTCAAGGACCAGGCGGTGGGAAAGGCCGAGAATATTTCCTATGGCAGCCTTTCGGAATCGCCGATCTACTATCGCGGTCAGGAAACGGATGGCGCCCGGCGCCATAAATTCGAGTACGACTACGCCTCGATCTACCTTTCCGACAACCCGGGGGGAGGTGTCACCCTGGAAATGACACGCAGCGGTGGGCTCCGCCTCGTCGGCTATCACTTCCGCCTGCTGTTCGAAAAGAACATTTATGTCCCTCCCTCAACCAAGGGCACGGATGTGACATTCCGCGCCACCGCGCAATCCATCCCCTGGATCTGCTATCCGGGCACGGAAATGACCGTGAACTACTCTTACAAGGCGACGACCAGATGAAACCGAGCAAAAAGAAGACGGACGTTCGACAGGCGGCCGGTTTGCTGATACTTGCGGTTCTGGTCTGGCTCTTGGCCCCGCCGGAGTGCAGTCTCATCGCGCCGGATGATTACAAGGAACCTGTCAAACCCCCCACTTACTGCATCGCCGCCAGCTCCCGGGCTATTACGCTTGCCCCCGGCGAGTCTGAGACAGTCCTGATCGGTGACACCGGGGGTTGCGAAGGGAAGGTGGCCGAAGCGCTTCCCTGGGTGTGTTCGACCAATGTCGCGGGCATGCAGCTTTCCGCCGGCACCTGGATCACTGCCTCGGTGGCGAATCCGAATGCCGCCTCGACATCCGTGACGATGACGGCTGTTACCGGGGCCTCGGTGACCCGCGCGGGCCAATGTCCGGAGCTGGCCACGCCGGCCTATGTAAACCTGTCCCTCGCAAACCCGAAGAAAGGAAAAGATATTGACAACCAGCCGACTACGGACATTCGCGGCGGAAGCATCTATGTCCGGATCGAGCACGCACATGTCGACCGCCCGGACGTGAAGTACACGAAAGCCCAGATCAAGGCATCCCCCGGACAATGGAATTTCGGATCGGTGACCGTCAACGGGGTCGCGAATCGGACCGTTGTCGTGCAAAATCCGAGCTCGACCGAGTCTTTGCTTGTCACGGCTATCAATGCGAATACATGGGACTTCCAGATCGCTCCCTGTCGTGGTATGTGTAATATCCTCATCCCCCCGTCCGGAAACTCCACAGTACAGGTCACTTTTAAACCTCCCAAGGCGGGCAGTTTCACCGACACATTGACCATCACCGGGGAAAACGCCAAAACCGGGGAAGCGGTCAATGCCGGCGTTGTCTCCTTGACCGGCACCGGCGTCGCTCCGCCCCCCGCCGTGGTATCCGTACCCTAAGGCCAGGCGGCGCGACTTGCAGAGCCGGGGACATCTCGGGCCTCTGTATAGGCTGGACCGCTGCAAACACATAAGGGGATCCGTCGTGAAAAAAGTCTTCCTGTTTCTCGCTTTCTGGACCATTCAGGCTGCGGCAAAACCAATCGAGCCTGTCACGGTCGACATCTGGTCCGGCAAAGCTCGTATCGCTGCCGGTAACGTCAGCTTGGGGCTCACGTCGGACCCTCTCTTCGTTACCGTGAAATCCGGAGACGACGTGCGAATCCAGGGTGTTCCGAGCCGCATGTTCGGGTTTCAGACGGGCGGAAAGATGACTTGGTTCGTCAAGGCGACCAGTCTCCATCGGCTTTTCATATCCGCCAGATCGCGCTTCTGGGAGGAGACAGGTTGGTCGGGGAACCGGCGCGCTCCTCAAGACAAGCGGGCAAGTCCTAGATTCAAAGAATCGCACGAAGCCCGGTCGATCAAGTGGGATCGCGCGTGCACCCGCCGTTGCGGGAAGGGAACCGGTCCGTTCGAGGAACTCAAGCTCGTCGTCCCGACGAAGTGAACAGGCTGATTTACGCAGTCTGGGGGGTCTTTCGATGATCTTATATAGTGCGGGGCCGGGCACCGTCGACCCTACGGCTGCGTCCACCCCACTCTGCTCTATCGGTTCCGGCACGCATTGCGGAATTTATTTCCCAACCTGTTTCTCAAGCCAGCGGTTGAACAACCAAAGGGACGCGGCCGACACCAGCCCGATCGTCATCAGGATGACCCAGCCGAGCATATTCTGATAGGGCACCAGCTCGAGCAGCCCGTCCGGCCGTTTCGTGGCCCCCTTGGCCATGATCTCGTTGAAGATGGCCGCACCTACCGGGCCACCGAACCAGGCGCC
>RPQK01000611.1 GCA_003819755.1 Acidobacteriota bacterium
ACGCAGCAGCCAAATGGCCGCCGGAGGCGCCACGGACACCACGGCGGAGGTCCCGGCCAGCCAGGGGGACCCCAAGAGCCATGATTTCGCCACCGAAGACTTTCGCCGGGAATGCTGCCGGAGCTGGGCTCGGCTGATCCAAAAAGTGTACGAGGTCGACCCCCTGGTCTGCCCCGACTGCGGCGGCCGGCTGGAGGTCGTCGCCTTCATCGACACCCCACAGACCATTCGCCGGATACTGGAGCATCTCGAGCTCTGGGCCCTGCCGGCCCGTCCTCCTCCGGCGCCGCTCGTCCAAGCCAAGATCGACGCCTTGACCGCGCGTTCGAGCGGAAACCGTCCCGGTCCCGCTGAGAACGCCGACGGGGTTTTCGTCGACGACGTTCCGGTTTATGCCGAATAGGTGGTCTGACAAGGGCAAAGGGGGCGGCCGGAAGGCGGGAAGCAGGCCGGGAACCCTCCGTGCAGGGCGGAGCCTCATCCGTTCCCGGCCTGCTTCCCGCCCTCCGGCCGCCCCCTTTGCCCTTGTCAGGACCACCTATTCGGGATTCCCTTCAACCCGTACCGATTCCGCCTCTCTTTCTCCGCTTTTTCCAACTTTCCGGCTCCCGTCTTCCCCTGTTCGCCTCCTTCACACCTCCGGAAACTGTCTGATGCCATCCACCTCAAAAACAAAGTTCCTATTTCTTTCAGTGGAAGTCATGAAAGCGAGGGTCAAGCGTCTTCAGCCATTTGGAGGAACCAGTCTTGACGTGCTCGACCGCCTTGCACAAGGCGAGATTCTTGGACAGAACGAACAAGGAATGAACATGGTCAATGGCGCTGCCGATCTTCAACGAATGCGACTCAATCTGGTCGAATATTCCGGCAAGGTACTCATGAAGCCGTTGGGAAATCTCTGGGTGAAGCACCGGCACTCGGTCTTTGGTGCTGAAGACCAGATGAACATACAGTTGTGACCATGACTGTGACATGGTTTTCTCCCCTGCGTGCAGGTATCTTACGCCCTTTTCAGGGCTCGCTCTAACGACCCGAAGGAAACCCGGGGCTGCGCAAAAAGCGCTCCGCCCCGGGCTGATATGTTTCGGCCTTTCAGGCCAGGCCTTTCAGGCCGAAGAAATGTATAAACTCCAAGGTCCCGACTCGAGACGGGACCCACGGGTGGCGGCAACCTCGTGGGGCGACACCGGTCGGGTCCTGGTTCGGAGTTAACGCGTTAGCGTGCTGAACGGTTACCGCGATCAAAGACAGGTGGCCCGGGGCTCCGTGACTCGTGGTAACCGTTCGGCACGCTAACGCTAAAGCGTGAACTCCGAACCAGGATCCAACCGGGGTCGACCGCTACTTCTTACGACTGGCGGACCGTCTCCCTGCTCTTACGCCTTCAGGTTAAGCGCCATTCTCCCGTTTCCGACCGTCAGCGCGGCTTGTCCCACCATCTGCAGCTTGAAGCTCGCGGTCATGGTCTGCATGGCGGCAGCCTGGCTGGTTAGTTCCTGGGCGGCGCCGGCCGATTCCTCGGCACTGGCGGCCACGTACTGGGTCATCTCCTTCATCTCGCCGACCGCTTGGGTGATCTGGTCGACGCCTTGACTCTGTTGGTCCGAGGCGGCCGAAATTTCGGCGACCACCTCGCTGATCCTTCGAATCTGCTGCTCGATTAACTGAAGATTGCCGAGCACCTCCTGGTTGATGTCTACGCCCTTGGAACTGCTGGCGACGGATTCGACAATGAGACGCGAAGTGCTTTTGGCGGCCTCGGCCGACCGCTTTGCGAGAGTGCGTACTTCTTCGGCTACGACCGCGAAGCCCCTCCCGGCGTCTCCTGCTCGGGCGGCCTCGATGGCAGCGTTCAAAGCGAGGAGATTCGTCTGAAAGGCAATTTCATCAATTGTCTTCACGATCTTTATCGTCTGGTCCGCCGATTCCTTGATTTTCAGCATGGCCTCGGACATCCGAGTCATCTTTTCCATTCCGCGTTCCGCGTCCTGACGTGTTTGCTCCGCAAAGCTCCGCGCCTCTTGTGCGTGGCCGGCGTTCGTTCGGGCCATGCTTGCCGTTTCCTGCAGACTGCGAGATATGTGCTCCAGGCTGCCCGCCTGGCGCGATGCGCCTTGCGCCAGGTTCTGGCTGCCGACGCTTATCTGTCCGGCTGCTGCCGTGACCTGTTCGGAGCCAACAGCCACCTGCTGGAGGCTCTGTTCCAGAGTTTCGGCGGCCAGATTCAACCCGGTCTTGATGCGGGCAAAATCGCCGTGATAGTTCCCGCTCATGCGGGCGGTCAGATCTTTGGCCGCGATACGATCCAGGACATGCCCGGCCTCGTCGATGGGGGCAATCACCGCATCGAGAGTCCGGTTGAACCCAGTCACCACTTCGGCAAATGCCCCCTGAAATTTCGTAGGGTCGGCGCGATTGCTCAGTTTTCCCTCTTGCGCGCCGTTCGTCAGGAGCATCGTTTCCCCGATGAGCTGTTTGAGCGATTCGGTGGCGCGCAGGAAATTGCGCGAGAGCAGGTCTTTGTCGGAGCGAGCCGAGATCTGGCGATCGAGGTGCCCCCGGCTGAGAGCATCGGCGGCCTCAGCCACACCGCGGATGTACTCCAGCATGGCGCGGAAAGCGTCGGCGAGCCGGCCCACCTCGTCACCGGATCGATAGTCGATCCTCTGGTTGACATCGCCTTCGGCGATCCGATGGGCGACCAGTGTCATTTCGCCGAGGGGGCGGACGATTCGGGTAATAAGAAAGACGACCAAAACCAGAGTGATGACTATCCAGCCGAAGGCCATCTTATTGAAGCTCGTCTGGGCTTGTGTCAGCTTGTCGACGGTCTCGACCGCCTGGTCAAAATTCGCGGCGGCTAGCTTCTCGATTTCGTCGAGTTTCGACTGAATCTCTTTCACCCGGGCATTCAACGCGGCTGTCTTGGCAGCCTGATCTGTCTGGCCCGAGGCGAGCGCGGCATAAACCGGTTCTGCTTGACTCGTAAAACTCGCCAACTGGTCCTGACAGGCCTTCACTTTTAAAGTGAATTTCGGATCGAGGCCATCCATTTTCAGGATGGTTTCGAAGGCCCGGTTCATGGTGTCCAAATGGGCCTTGGCGCCGGCGAGCTCCCGGGGTTGACCGAGCCTGACCGCGTCCTCGTACCGTTGGGTCAGCCGTTGAAAGGCGGCTCCGGCCTCCTGGGTTCGTTGCGACGCAGGGAAATAGAGAACGGACACATCCGAGAGTTTGACCTGAGACCGTTGGCCGTGGAAAAACACGGCGGCCATGAGGATTGAGTAACCGACCCCGATAACGCCCAGACAAAGCAATAGCTTTTTCGCGATGCTGCTTGAACGCCACACCATGGTGTTTCCTCCCCGCTCGATGTACGCCACACCGCTATGGATTTCAGTGCAGGGTCAAAACGTATCTGGGCAGCTTCCCGACAGACTGCGCTGCGCTGACATAGATTTACCCTCCTCGCCGTGGATCGCCCTATGTTGCTGCTGACTTATCCCGCTGTCAATGTAATCCCTTCAGTCTTGGTTCGGAGTTCACGCTTTCGCGGGGTAAACAGTTACCGCCATTCACGGGTTTCTGCCCCCGATGCTCGACCGAGGCAACTGTGCAGCACGCTAAAGCGTGAACCCCGAACCAAGACTGAGGTGGATTACCTGTCAATTGGCATCGGAGGCCACTGGTACCAATTATCGGGGTATCGAATCGTGGAAGTCAGGGAAGACGGTCTAATGCGTACCTATCAACGTAATCCTCAGGCGTTCTAGGTCAATACCTCTCCGCTTTCGTCTTGACCGGGTGTCTTGGGTCATTGCACCAGTGGAGGAGAGGACCGATGGGTGTCGTGAACAGCACGTTTATTGGGACATAGAAAAGTGCTAAAAACCTTTGATATTTAGACCATTTTTAAGTAACTTATTTCCATGAAACGGGTCTCCACTCACGAGCTCAAGCAGGAACTGGCTTCAGTGATTGCCGAGGCGGAGGCGGGTCAGGAGATTCTGATCACCAGGCACAACAAGCCCGTCGTCCGTCTGATATCGGCCAGGGACCAACATCTCCACCGGGGGAACAGGTTCGGCACGGGGGAGTTGAAGCCCGTCCTGGCCGGTAAAACGAAGGGGCGCTATCTGGCGATTCTCCGGGAAGATCGTAACAAGGATGAGTGAGTCGACGGCCGATAAACCGGCTAAGCGGTTTTATCTTGATACCTCCGCGTACCTCTGTATTCTGCTGGGTGAGGCGGGCCACGAGGTACTCGAACAGGAATTGAAGGGAGGACAGCTACTTTCGAGCGTGGTCCTCGTCCTGGAGGCCAGCCGGAATCTGGTGCGTCTGTCTCGAGATCGGGTGCTCACAGCCGTAGAATTCCAGGACTGCATCTCAGGCCTGCGCAGCGACCTGCAGCAGTTCCTTTTGCGTGACCTGACGCTCGATTTATGCGGATATGAGGTTATGCCCGTCGTCTCGACACCGCGCTCTCTGGACCTGGCCCACTTGCGTACAGCCCTCTGGTTCCACCAGCAAGAGAAGATCACGCGGTTCGTGACCCTGGACGAAGCCCAGGGTCTGGCCGCTCGCGAGCTGGGCCTCCCGGTCGATTAGAACCGCGCCTAGTCGGTTTCCCGCAGCTGGCTTGACAGCTGGGGTGATCGCTTTCTATCCTCGTGAGGCAAACCGGGAGAGAGGCTATATGAGACCGGGGAGCAGGGACAGGCCGCGCTTCTTCCCTTCTTCGGCAGGATAGCCGGCATGCGGGGGGCGCGGCTGCGGGAGCAGGTAAAATCAACACTTCAGTTCGTCGATCTCCACGATCGGCGGAGGGACCGCGTCTCCACTTATTCAGGCGGAATGAAGCGCCGCTTGAACCTGGCCGTCGCCATAGTGCACGACCCTGAGTTGCTGCTCCTGGACGAGCCGACGGTGG
>RPQK01000612.1 GCA_003819755.1 Acidobacteriota bacterium
AGCCCGGCTGCCGGACTCTGGAGAGTCCGGCCACAATAAAAGCCCCATTCACCGCGGCTGGTTGTAATGACTTCGCCCTGGCCACCGGGCAAAAAAGTAAATGACATTGGGCGAGACGCCTGCGCTCCCAGCGGAAGCCTCCACACCTTAGAGGCTCTCAGGCTGGTAGACGCGGTGCCACTTCCTTGGCCCGACTGGCGGACCGTTTTGCGGTCCAGGGCGATGCTCCCAAGGAAGGGAGCGGAGGCAGTTTATCGGCCTGTTATTCAGGACTTGAAGGGAGCACGAAGCCGCGTCGCGATCGAATGTTCGCCTGGGTGCCGGTCACAAGCCTGACCTCGATCCGATGATAGCGTCCCGGCGCCGCCTGCGAGTAGTAACCGAGCGAGTACGTCCGGCGAAGTTCCTCGGCAACCTGGCCGTAGAAGTTGTCCAGCTGGGAAATCCCGACAAGATCATAGGACCGGCCCCCTGAGTGATCGCAAAGTGCGGCCATTCGCTCCCGCGCCTCCCGGTACTTGGCCGGCAGCTCGGCCAGCCCGGTCCTGAGCTCGGACGGATCCGGGATCCTCCTCGCGAAATCCAGCAGTTCTTTTCGACACTGGTCCGCGGGCTTTTCACCCACGACAAGAATCCCCGCCTTGTTCAGGATGTCGGACTGTATGCGTCGATCCAGATTCATCTTGCTGTCTGTTACCAAAAGAGTCGATCCAGACACCCTCCAGGATGAAGGCACCTCAACCCCGCGCACCTCTACGTGCGCCTTCGCGATCGCGTCCTTCAGCTGGTTTCGGTCGTCGGTGTACGGCAAAAGAAGCATGGCCCTGCGTGCCCCTACGTGCTCGACCAAACAGATCTGTATCGAACTCGGGAGCGCATCCAGCAGGAACCGGGCCGCCTGCTTGACCTGGTCAACACCGGAGCTGGATCGGGCATCTAGCACGAGGGCAAGGCGGGAGAAATAACCCTCCGTGTTTCGCAGCGTTTCTGAAATAGCCTCCCGGGTATCGACGAGGAGTCCGAACAGAACCGCATCGCTCAGGTAGACGGCCTGCGTCAATTGCTCCACCCGGGTTTTGCTGCCGGCATCCTGGGCATCGCTTAGAAAAACTAGGGCCTTGCGCCCCTCGATGCCAAGGAAGACAGCTTGAAGTACTTGGAGGATACCGTCGTGCAGCAATGTCCCGTTTTCGGTCGCCGTGCCCAGGCGCCGCAACTGCTTCGACAGGAGCCGCCGATCCGGCGTGAAGCCCTGAAGAACCTGGACTCGGCCCGCCACATCGACAAGTGCCACGCGATCCCCGGGTGTCAGCTTGAGCAAGAACCGCTGGGCCGCCTTTCGGATAAGATCCAGCTTGGAGGCGGTGCTGCCGCTGGTGTCGACCACCAGAGCGACATGGAAGGGAGCATCGGCCGCGTGGAAGAACTTCACCTCTTGCTTGACGCCGTCCTCGAGCAGCTCAAAGTCCCGTGCCTCCAAATCCGCCCGCCGCTTGCCGTCTGGATCGGTTACGCTGACGTTGATCAGAATGAGATTGACAGACACTCGGAAACCGCGTTGCGTCTTTGTGGGCGGATTCTGAGCGGGAAGACCGTGACACAACAAGGGGAGTAGAGCGGTGACAATCAGGGTAGAAGTCATCTTCATGCGTTGATCCGTCTTTCTGTAAAAGTTCGCCCAGGTGGAAACGAAAGGACCTCAAGGACCTCAAAGACCTCAAAGACGGCGAGTATGCGTCGTCCTTTAGGTCTTTGAGGTCCTTGAGGTCCTTGAGGTCCTTTCGTCTCCTGGTCATGATCGCAAAACCTCTCTCCTCTCAGGGCTGTTCCAGCAATACCGGCGATGCCGGGACTGCCGACATCGAATCCGCGCCGGCGAACAGTTCCTGGGCTATGATCGGTTGCGAAGAACGGATGACCACGAAGCCGCGAATCTGCCCCTCCGTTGACGGCATCAACTCAGTCAGCAGCCGGGCCATCCTGGTTCTCCCTGGCATCTCAAACTGGGCCTCACCGGTTTTGTGCCCGTCAGCCGAGTAAACTTCTATCGTGACTGCAGCGGTTTCGGCTCCAGGAACATAGAGCGCAAGTCCCGTGAAGAGCCCCATCCCGTTGGCCACCTGGCTGAAAACCGCATGTCGCAGACCCTGATCCTGGAGTGGAAGCGCGGCGGCCAGGGTCAAGCTGTCAGGCTCACCGAAAAGAACATCGCCGAGCAGCCCCGGGCCGTCGGCTTCGATCCGAAAGGAACCGACAACCATGTTCGCCGCGGCAAAATGAAACAACTGCCCGGCATCTACGTCGGTGGCGGCGCCCGCCGGAAGGTCGAGGACCGCTTCTGAAGCCAGGGGTTGTCCGTGCTCGTCGATCGGATAGAGAGTGGCCTTACGCAAGGCCGCCGAGGCGTTCAGGATTCGAAAACTGGAGAACATTCCCGGACCCGATGCCATCTGGCCGGAGTAGAGACGGTCCCCGGCAGTCGGTTCCGCCGCGTTCAGGCCAATCAAGGTCCCGCCGGCGCTCGCACCCAAGCGGACGCAGGCAAATCCGACCAAGCCCTCGCCCATCTTGACGTCCGCTACCACGTAACCGGAAGTAAAGTCCGTCGGTGTGGAAAAAATATCCCGGAGGCGGCCGTAGGTAGAACCGCGACCGGGAATCACGAAAGTCCTTTCGGCAACCAAAACACCGGGCAGATTGTGGAGGCTGAGCACGACCGTCGCCGCTGCCTTCCCCGGATTGGCGATGCTTATCGAGGTGGTGGCGGGCAGGTTGCGGAAAGCCGTGGGTCCGTCAAGCACGCGCGAAAAGTAAAATTTGAGGAGCGGCTTGGAGACTGCCGCGCCTCCATCAAGGCCGGCTCCCAGAATTTGAAAAAAGCCGGAAACCGGAATATTGCTCAAGACCTCCGCCCATCCGGAGGCTTCCGCGCCGGCGGGAAGCGAGAACATTTCATTCAGGAGCTGGGCGGCCTGCCGCTTCGATGAGAGCGTCTGGACGGTCGGATTGGACGCCGCCCCGGCAATGAGTTGCCCGTCAGAGCCCAGGAACCGAGCCTCCAGGCTGGCCGAAAGATCGGTGGAGTTGGAGATGGCGAACCCGGTCAGTTCACCCCCGGCCTGCCGGCACAGCGGAAAGTAGAGGCGAGACTGCTGAGATGAGTCCGAGGCGAACACGCCGGCACTCGTGCCGACACAGATCTCCCTATCGCCCGCTTCCAGGATTGAGAAGATTTGCGCATCGGCAAAGGACCCTCCCCATCGCAACCAGTTCTCTCCACGATCGTCGCTCTTGTAGACGCACCCCCAGGTCCCGAGGTACACCACCCCGGCTTGTCTCGGGTCAGTGCGGAGGACACCATAGTCGTAGTGCTGACCTTTGTTGGCGATTTTCCACGTCTGTCCGCCATCGGTGCTTCGGTGCACGCCTACAGCGAGGAACATCGCGTAGAACGTTTCGAGCTCGTCTGGATCAAAGGCAAAAGAAAATACGTAGCTTGCGGTCGTTGAGGCCAACCGCCACGTTCCGCCCTCGTCGGTACTCGTGTAGATCAAGGATCCGGACGGGGACCCGTAAGTGACGGCGTAGACGAGGTTCGAAGCGCGCGGATGAACACCGATCAGGTAGATGTCACGGTTCGCGAACTGAGTCCCGCTTCGGGTCCAGTTCCCACCGCCATCGGTCGTTTTGAAGACTCCGCTTTGGGTCGCCGCAAAAAAGGTGCCAGGGGCGTCCAGGGAACCTGCCAGTTGATTGATCCAGGTCGACAGAAGGCCGTTGTGACGGCCGACCCAGGAATCACCGCCATCGGTGCTCCGGTAGAATCCACCTTCGGTTGACGCATAGAGCGTCTGATTATCGGCCCCGGCCTCCAACCCGGTTACCCGCAGGTTCCCCAAGCCGGAGCTCTTGTTCTTCCAAGTCTTGCCGTGATCCGTACTCTTGTATACTCCTCCCCGCGTCGCCGCGAAGAGGGCATCTGCCCCCGCGCGGGTCTCGCTCAGCAGGTCTTGCACGTAATGCGCTGTGAACAAGTTGCTGAGCGATGTCCAAGTAGTCCCGGAGTCAGCGCTCTTGAACAGGTCGCCTGGCGTCCCGGTGTAGACGTCGGTGCCGGCAGCCGGATCAACACAGAGTCCGGTGAAATCAAGACTAGTGAGCCCCTGGTTACTAACGGTCCAGGTCCTTCCGCCGTCTGTGCTTCGTGAAATGCCGGCTATGTGGTTGGCGACATAGACAAATCCGGAAAGAGGATGCACGACGATGGCGTGGACGAAGGTATTGGTAATGGTGACGACCGGCTCCCAGGTGCTTGCCCGGTCCGTGCTTTTGTACAAACCGTATTGTGCGGACCCGGCGTAAAGCACCTGCCCGTCCGAGCTGCTCGCGATACTGTTCACAACAGCGACTGTGTGAATCCCGGCACTGCTTCGGCTCCAATTGCCGCCGCCGTTCACGCTTTTGAAAACGCCGCGGCTGGTGCCCGCGTATGCCGTATTCGGGTCTGAAGGGTCAGCCAGAACAACGTTTATGCTGTCGCTGTAGCTCTGTGGGAGACCTCCGCTCGCATTGGTCCACGTCTGCCCGCCGTCGGTCGACCGGAAGGCCTGATGAGGACCGGCAACGTACAGGATGTCGGGACTGGTGCGGTGCACGTCAACCGAAACCAGGTCTATGTTCAAGTTCGGAGCATTCAGGCGCTTCCAGCTGGCCCCTGCATCAGTGCTCCTGCAAGCCCCGTAATTGGTCGCGATATAGACGACGGAAGGGTCAGAGGCCGAGAATTTGACATCGGTAATGCCGCGGTTCAACAGCCCCTGGTTCGAGTACCGCCAGCTCGCGCCTCTATCGGTGCTCCTCAGCACTCCGGCGCCAACCGTCCCGGCCAGCACGATGTTGGGATCACTCGGGCTGACGGCG
>RPQK01000613.1 GCA_003819755.1 Acidobacteriota bacterium
ACTGACAGACTGACAACTAACGGCTTGGCCCCATGCCTACTTTTTGTCAGTTTGCCAGCCAGTTTGTCAGTCGTGTCAGTCGTGTCAGTTTGTCAGTTTGTCAGTCTGTCAGTTTGTCAGTCTGTCAGTTTGTCAGTTTGTCAGTCCTCCAGACTATTGAGGATGTTGGTCCCACTTCGAGTTGTGCCGCTTCAGATCTTCCAGGTAGCGAATCAGCTTGAGCTCTGAAAAGAGGTTGTGCTCGACGAAGTAGCGTCCGAGCGGTCGCTGGTTCTTTTCCTGGTGACGCAGCAGCATGCCGAGCTGGAAGTCGTTCACCAGGCCGCGCCGCAACAGAATTTCGCCCAGGCGTTCGCCCCTTTTGCGCTCCCGCAGCAGCGAAAGAACCTCGGCCTCGGACAGCCAGCCCCACCGCCTCGCGATTTCGCCCAGGGCCTCTCGCTGGCGGCGTTGCCAGACCAGGGCAGAAATGAGTGTCTTCCAGTTCACGACTCCGGAAAAATACAGGTATTCGCCGGTTCGAAGGGGCCACCGCGGGACCTTCTCGGGACTGTAGATCGAGCTCTCCCCGGCTTTACTCCCAGGTGGACTCCACACCGTCTCGCGCTTCTTTCTTGGTGGCCGCAGATCGGGCCCGGCGAAAATCGCGTGATTTCTGTACCGGTCCGAACGCACAGCCAAATGGCGGGAAAGCTTCTGGTACGCCTCATTCACCTGTCGAAAGAGGTGCGCATTTCGGGCCTGGACCGCATCACCACGGCCGGCAAAACGGTCCGGGTGCGTAGCGAGAGCCTGCTTCCGGTAGGCCTGCTTAAGGTGGGCGTTGTCGAGACCGAGGAGGAACTGCTGGTCGATGACGAGATCCTGACCAAACAAAACCTGACAGGCTCGCTGCAGGTCATCGAATTGATACATCTGTAACATTTGTACCCGATACTGACGTGTAAGACAACCGTTTCGTTGCCCGCCGCCCGCTGATCTTCCGCCCACGGGATTGGCGGTCTGATCATACTCCAAGGGTCTGTCATCAAGGCCAAAGAAGAAGATAGCTGCCACCAATGGCTCGCATTTCCTGATGGGACCTACGGCTGTGACTGCCTCATCCCGGCGGGGTATAATCGAGTGCAGATGCTAGATTTCAAGGCTTTCAATATCCTTCATCCCGACGGGACTTTAGGGGAAGAGGCGCGCAATAATCCCTCACTGAATCCAGAACAACTCCTGTTCCTCTATCGACTGATGCTGCTCAACCGCCGGCTCGACGAGCGGATGATCATGCTTCAACGACAGGGCAGGATTGGCTTCTACATCGGTTCTGCCGGCGAGGAAGCAGCCATCATGGGCAGCGCATACGCGCTGGATGAGAGAGACTGGATAGTGCCGTGTTACCGGGAGCTTGGTGCGGCCCTGATAAGGGGATACCCCTTGTTCCAGCTGATCTGTCAGTTCTTTGGGAACGCGGAAGACATCGTCAAAGGCAGGCAGATGCCGAACCACTACGGGAACCGGCAGCTTCGTTTTGTCTCGATATCCAGTCCGGTCGGCACTCAGATTCCGCAGGCAACCGGTATTTCACTGGCGATCAAGATCCGCGGCGGATCGGAAGTTGTCCTTGTTTACTTCGGCGATGGCGCGACCTCTCAGGGCGACTTCCATGTGGGGCTGAACTTTGCCGGGGTCTATAAGACACCGACGATTTTCTTCTGCCGGAACAACCAGTGGGCGATTTCGACGCCGACCAGATGCCAGACAGCGGTCGAGAATATTGCCTCAAAAGCCCAAGCGTATGGAATTGAGGGTGTGCAGGTTGACGGCAACGATCTTCTGGCCGTTCACGCGGTGACCTCGAAGGCCGTGGAGCGGGCGCGGCAAGGCGGCGGAGCTACACTGATCGAAGCTGTCACCTTCCGGCTGGGCGGGCACTCCACGTCGGATGATCCCAAGGCTTACCGGGATGAGAAGCAGGTCGAGCAGTGGCGGCAACGTGATCCGCTCGTGCGGTTGCGCTCCTACCTGATCAATGGCGGCCACTGGACCGAGGACGACGACACCGGCCTCGAAGGCGAGATCAAAGAACAGATCCAGGAGAACCTGAAGCGGGCGGAACGTGTGCCTCCGCCCGCGGTCGATACTCTATTTAGCGACGTCTATGACACTATTCCCTGGCACCTCCGCGAGCAGCAGGAGGAACTGGAGGGAGAGACTGAGTGACAGGGTTCAAAGGCACGATTGGCGATTGGAAAAGCAGAAGTCAGAAGTCAGAAGTCGGAAGTCGGAAGTCCAGAAGTCGGAAGTCCAGAAGTCGGAAGTCAGAAGTCAGAAGTCAGGAGTCAGAATGGGAAACAATAAGTATTCCATGTCCTCTTCTGACTTCTGGCTTCTGACTTCTGACTTCTGCTTTTCCAATCGTCCATTCGCCCCCTCTTCACCTTTCGAGCGGAAGGAAATTCATGCCGGTTCTGAACATTATTCAGGCAGTAAACGACGCCTTGCGGCTGGAGATGAAGCGCGACGACCGCGTGGTGGTGCTCGGAGAGGATGTAGGGAAATTCGGCGGCGTGTTCCGGGCAACCGTGGGCCTGTATGACGAATTCGGGCCCAACCGGGTTTTCGATACGCCCCTGGCCGAGGCGGGTATCATCGCCACTGCCATAGGAATGGCGCTTTACGGGCTTCGCCCCGTCCCGGAGATCCAGTTCGCCGACTTCATTTACCCCGCGTTCGATCAGATCGTCAACGAAGCCGCTAAGATGCGGTACCGATCGGGCGGTCAGTTCACCTGTCCAATGGTCATCCGGACGCCTTTTGGCGGGGGGATCAAAGGCGGCCACTATCATTCGCAAAGCCCTGAGGCTTACTTCGTCCATACCGCGGGACTGAAGGTGATCGCTCCCTCCAACCCTTACGACGCCAAGGGTCTTCTGATATCCGCCATCCGCGACGAGAATCCGGTCATCTTCCTTGAACCGAAGCGAGTGTACCGGGCGGCGCGATCGGAAGTGCCGGAAGGGGAATATCAGATCCCTATTGGTGAGGCCAAGATTCTGTCGGAAGGGAACGATCTGACGATCGTGACCTACGGGGCGATGGTGCACACGGCGATGGAGGCGGCGACTCGGCTGAAGGATGAAGACAACGTCACCTGTGAAGTGATCGACCTGCGAACTCTGATGCCCTACGATCTTCGAACGATCCTCGGTTCTGTTCGAAAGACCGGCCGAGCCATGATCGTGCACGAAGCTCCGAGAACCTGCGGTTTCGGCGCCGAACTGTCAGCCGCGATCACCGAGCGCGCGTTATTGTACCTGGAGGGCCCGGTGGTGCGAGTGACAGGTTTCGATACTCCCTTCCCCTACGCGCTTGAAAACCACTATCTGCCGAGTGTAGGGCGGATTACCACCGCAGCTCGCAAGCTGCTCAACTTCTGACCACCGTCAGCGGACGGGTAGACACTGGAGCGACGACGAATATGGTTTTCCAGTTCAAGTTGCCTGATATCGGTGAGGGGGTAGTTGAAGGCGAAATCGTTAAGTGGCTTGTCACGGACGGAGAAAGCGTTCGCGAGGACCAACCCCTGGTCGAGGTCATGACCGACAAGGCAACCGTCGAAATCCCATCGCCGGTCGCCGGCAAGGTAGCCAAACGCCATGGCCAGGAAGGAACGACTATCTCGGTAGGCGCCGTGCTGGTCGAGATTGAAACCGGCAACGGCACGCCCAGAGCTCAGTCGAAGACCATCGAGCGCGAGGCGCTGTCTCCTGGGCGTCCTCCCCGGCACGAGATGGATGTCCTGGCCACTCCCGCGGTCCGGCGGTTGGCCCGAGAGCGCGGCGTTGACCTGACCAAGGTGAAAGGGACGGGGACGGGCGGCCGGATTACCATGGAAGATCTGGGCCAGTACCAGCCCGAGCCCGAGACGGGCGAGGCCGCCAGGCCGGCTGTCGGGTCAGGCGAGCGGGAGGAGACGGTTGCCTATCGCGGATTGCGTCGCAAGATCGGCGAGCGGATGTCCACCTCGAAAACAACCGCGGCCCATTACACCTATGTCGAGGAGGTGGACGTCACCGAATTAACCCGGGTCCGGAGCATTTACAACGAGATGAGCGGCGGCCGTCTGACCTATCTGCCGTTTATCGTCAAGGCGGTCATCGAGGGGCTGCGTAAATATCCGCTCTTGAACTCTTCCCTGGATGAGGAGAACGAAGTTATCCGGGTCAAACGGTATTTAAACATCGGAATCGCCACGGCAACACCGGACGGTCTGATCGTCCCGGTGATCAAGGACGCCGATCAAAAATCGATGCTCGAACTGGCCAAGGAGATCGCGCGATTATCGGAGGCGGCCAAGGAGGGCAAGATCAAAGTCGAGGATCTGAAGGACGGAACCTTCACCATTACGAGTCTCGGCACGCTGGGCGGTCTGATGGCGACGCCGATCATCAATTACCCGGAAGTCGCAATCCTGGGGCTGCACAAGATCACCCCAAGACCGGTTGTTCGGGACAACCAGGTGGTGATCCGCGAAATCATGAACGTCAGTATTTCCCTGGACCATCGGGTTGTCGACGGCGCCGTCGCCGCGCAATTCATCGCCCACGTCCGGACGTATCTGGAAAACCCGGGGTTGTTGGCGTTGGGATCGCTGTGAAGACAACTGACAAACTGACAGACTGACAAACTGACAAACTGACAAACTGACAAACTGACAAGAATGCGGGGCCGCGGATCTCGATACAGCTCGCCAGGAGACGGCGAGTCACTCAACCGCCGCCCACCCACAGTTTGTCAGTTTGTCAGTTTGTCAGTTTGTCAGTTTGTCAGTCTTGTCAGTCTGTCAGTTTGTCAGTCTGTCAGTTTGTCAGTCTGTCAGTTTGTCAGTCTGTCAGTCTGTCAGGCTGTCAGTCTGTCAGTCT
>RPQK01000614.1 GCA_003819755.1 Acidobacteriota bacterium
CAGTCTGTCAGTCTGTCGGTTTGTCAGTCTGTCGGTTTGTCAGTCTGTCAGTTTGTCAGTCTGTCAGTCTGTCAGTTTGTCAGTCTGTCAGTCTGTCAGTCTGTCAGTTTGTCAGTTTGTCAGTTTGTCAGTCTGTCAGTCTGTCAGTTTGTCAGTTTGTCAGTTTGTCAGTTTGTCAGTCTGTCAGTTTGTCAGTTTGGGCGCTACGTCAGCTTCGCTCGCCAGTGCTCCAGCGTATCCGCGATGGTTTGTTCGAGGGGATAGCGGGGCTGCCATCCGATGAGGGCCCGCAGTTTTTGACTGCTGCCAACCAGAGGTCGGGCGGTCCCCGGCCGGTATTTCTCCGGCGAGACCTCCACCCGTATCTCGACTTTCGCCAGCCGAAGTACGGTATCCAGAATGGCCTGAACGGTGACGGCCTGTCCTGACGAGATGTTGTAGATTTCGCCCTCCACACCCTTTTCGGCAAGCGCTGCATAGGCGGCGACCACATCTCGCACGTCCAAGAAGTCTCGGGAAGAAGTCAGGTTCCCCACGTAAATCGTTCTCATCGTCTCGGGCTTGCCTTCCAGGAGAACCACCTGGCGGCAGAAATCGGAGACCACGAACGTTTCATTCTGCCCCGGACCCGAATGGTTGAAAGGGCGCGCCACAATCACTCGGGATCGGAAATCACGCCAGTAGCTCAGGCCGGCCATCTCGGCCAATAGCTTTGAAGCGCCGTACGGGTTCGATGGGGCAGGAGTGCACGTCTCGTCAATAAGCCCGGAAGCAACTGAGCAACCATAGACTTCGGCGGAACTGACCAGAAGACAACGAGGCTCACAACGTGCCTGCCTCAAAGCGTCCAGGAGATTAACCGTACCCTGCACGTTGACCAGGAAATAGTCTCGCGGGATGCGGAGGGATTCGGAAGGATGGGTCAGACCGGCGAGATGGAAGACCTGATCAGGCTGCAAATCGGCAATGGCTCCAAGCAACCGGGGAAAGTCGAGCATGTCACAATCAATCACGCGGCAGGCGCCCGGGCGCGCGGCAGCGGGACGCTCCAGCCCGACGACGTCGGCTCCCTTTTGCACGAGTTCCTTGGCCAGGTACTGACCGACAAACCCGCAGGCACCGGTGATGAGGCATTTCATGCGTGATGTGTTACTTCCGCTCGAGATCCCGCGCGTTCTGACTCAGAGCCCGGATCGTCCCGCTTTCGGTGTTGACCGACCAGACAAATTCGACGTTTTGCCCGCCGCGAGAAGCGACAACGTTGATCCAGAATTCCGGCGGGTTGTTTCGAACCGGCTTCCACTCTTTGAACTGAAGGTCAGGCAACGCGTTGGTGGTCAGCTTGCGGGCAACCTCGGAGTTCTTCACCAGCAGCTGGTACGCCCCACTGCTTCCGGCGGTTTTCTCAGGAGGCGCGGGAGGCTTCGTCTCGTCCTGCTGCCCTCCTTCGTTTCCGGGTTCAGCCGCGTCTGGCTGTCCCGCGGGTTGCGCGGTCGGCGAACCGGACCGGAACACGAACGTCGGTGAACCTTGAAGGACGACCTTCGGTTCCACCGATTTCGGCGGAGGGGGAGGGAGCTTGAATACTTCCGCCTGCTGCTCCGTCGACGATAGCGTCGTCCAAGCTCGGCCGACGCTACGCAACAGGCGAACCCGGCTTTCACGAAAGACAAGCAGGAAAAGAACTGAAGCAATTACCAGGACAAGGACACCCAGATAGATGCCTTGAACCCAGCGGGCGGGAGCTTTTGGGGAATCCTCGCCGCGCAGGTAGCCGGTCTGCCTGAGCTCGTCGGCCTGCGCTTTGAGCAGCTCCGGGTCGAGCTTCGCCTTTTCTTCGGAGTTTTGAGTTTCTTCCGACACGCGCTCAGCCTTCCTCTCTGCTTTTCTGCTGGCTTTTCTGTTTCAAAAACGTGGTGATGAACGGATCCAGATTGCCATCCAGCACCGAATCGACGTCACCGACCTCGAACTTGGTGCGGTGGTCCTTCGCCAGGCGGTACGGATGGAGCACGTAGGACCGTATCTGGCTTCCCCAGGCGATATCCGCCTTGTTGTCCTCGATTGCGTTCAGCTCTTTCCGTTTCTCCTCCATCTTAAGCGCATAGAGCTTCGACTTGAGGATCTTCATCGCCGTGTCTTTGTTGCGGTGCTGGGAACGCTCGTTCTGGCATGCGACAACAATGCCGGTCGGCAGATGGGTAATCCGTACCGCCGAGTCGGTGACATTGACATGCTGCCCTCCGGCCCCTGATGACCGGTAGGTGTCTATCCTGAGGTCTTTCTCGTCGACGACAATGTCGGCATCCTCCTCAATTTCCGGCGTCACGAACACCGAGGCAAAGGACGTATGGCGACGAGCATTCGAATCGAACGGGGAGATGCGAACCAGCCGATGGACACCGATTTCGGCCGACAGATACCCATAAGCGTATTGCCCTTCTGCCAGGAAGGTTACAGATTTGAGGCCCGCTTCTTCACCCGGCTGGTAGTCCGTGATCTCCGTACGGTAGCCATTTCGCTCGGCCCAGCGCAGGTACATCCGCAACAGCATCTCGGCCCAATCCTGGCTCTCCGTCCCGCCGGCGCCTGGGTGAATCGTCACGATCGCGTTGTTCTCGTCATGAGCACCGGACAACAGGGTACGCAGCTCCGTGTCGGAGATCTCTTTCTCAAGATTTCCCAGCGTGCTTTGCAGGTCGGTGGTCACCTCCTCCCCTTCCTGATGCAGCTCGATGAGAGTCTCGACGTCTTCAAGCGAGCCGTGAAAGCGGGTAGCGAGGTTGATCGTTTCCTCGATCTGCTTGCGCTTACGCAGTACCTTCTGGGATTCTTCCAGGTTCGACCAGAAGTTGGGATCGGAGATCTTCTCCTCGATGCTCTTCAACTCCTGTTTTTTGCGTTCTACGTCAAAGATACTCCCAGAGGTGCCCGATACGCCTCTCGAGATCCCGGTAGCGTTCCTGAAAGTCCTCTACGTTCATCGTCTTCTCTTCGATCCCTTTCCTTTCGGTGCCTTGGCTCCCTTCAGGAAGGCCAGAGGCAACGTGCCTGCAATCAGTACTATATTAAGCCATTCACCCAGATAAGAGTAAGGCGTGCGGCCGCGGTACCCGAAGGCATCCCCGATGATCAGATCGCTCTTGAACAACTCCGTTCGCCGGCGGAACCTCCCCAGGGGATCGATGATCGCGGAATAGCCGCTGTTGGCCGCACGCAATATCATCCTGCGGTTCTCGATCGCACGGAAAGCCCCAATCTGCAGGTGCTGCTCCGGGGCCGCAGTCCGGCCGTACCACGCGTCGTTGGTTATGATCACAAATATTTCCGCGCCCCGCTTCTGGAATTCGCGCGCGATCTCGGGAAAAATTCCTTCGTAACAGATAAGCGTGGCAAACTTCAGATCTCCTGTCTGTCCTAATCGATGCTCCTTGCCGGGAGTGAAGGCACTCACCTCGTGGGTCAACGGGTCGACAAAATCCAGCCAATTCTTGGCCGGAACGTATTCGCCGAAAGGCACCAGGTGCATTTTGTCGTACCGGTAATCGACCTTGCCCGCCGGACCGAGCAGGAAAGCGCTGTTGTAGTATCGGGTATCGGATTCCACCGCAGTGCTGTTGAAGAGCAGTGGAACCTTCGTGGATGCCACCAGGCGGGTGAGGAAGCTCCGGTAGTAGAAGTCCTGCGTGAAGAAATAGGGGTTCTGGGCTTCGGGGAAGATCACCCAATTCGCACCCGACTGAACCGCTCGGCGATACGCGGCCGGCATTTCTTCGAAGTACTTGGCCGCGTAGTGCTCCTTGTCGCCAGCCAGCTCGACGTTTGCTTGCACGATCGCCGCCTGGACAGCAGTTGACTTGTGCGGTTTCCAGACATAGGCCCGGTACATCCCGTACAGGTTCGCGGCCAGCATGAGTGTCACCGAGAGCGCGACGAACTTGAAGGCGCGAAAACGGAAGAGGGCGACGAGCGAGGCGTTGACCAGCACGATCAGAAAAGAAACCAGATAGACGCCGCCAATGTCCGCTATCTGGATGATCCAGTAATAGGGGTACTGCGAGTAACCCAGCAGACCCCACGGAAAACCGTTTACCGTGTAGTAATTGCGGATAACCTCCATCAGGAGCCAGAAGCCGGCGGCACAGGCGAGAGCCTGGGCTTCTGATCGGGCGGCAACCAGCCTGGTCAGGAAAGTGAAGGGAAAGAGAAACACCGCCAGCAAAAGCAGGAGCAGGAAAAACACGCCCAGGGCGGTCGGCCAACCCAAACCCCCATACGTGACCATGACCTGCGGTATCCAGTAGAGGATGCCGCCGAAATACGGAAACGCGAGCAACAGATGGCCGAGAAGAGTCTTTCCCCAGCCGGGACGCCTCGACAGGAAGTGCAGGTAAGGAATCAACCCCACCCAGGCGAGCACGAAAATCGACAGCGGCGGAAAAGCCAGCGCCAACGCGATCCCCGATACGAGAGGCAGAAGAAGATATGCGTTTGACAAGCTGGTAGTTTACTGTAAAAGGGTGACGGATGGGGCAGCCGGCGGCTGACCGCAAGTGGCGAGTGGCAAGTGGCACGAGTGGCAAGTGGCGAGTGGCAAGTGGCAAGTGGCAAGTGGCAAGTGACGATTGACGGTTGACGATTGAAATCCCTTCAGGGGCGGATCTCAGTCTTTTGATCGTCAATCGTCAATCGTCAATTCGATCTGCCACTTGCCACTCGCCACTTGCCGCCCTTGGAGTGCGTGTATGAACCCTGCCGCATCAAGCGCTGACCGCTGACGGCTGACGGCTGACCGCTGACCGCTGACCACTACCGCTGACCAGCCGAGGGGGCAGCTTCGTTCCCCACGCCGGAGGCGCGGGAGGAGAGTAGCCGGGGGTGGAGCGCTTTTCGGCGACACCCCCGGTGA
>RPQK01000615.1 GCA_003819755.1 Acidobacteriota bacterium
CCCTGTTCATCCTGCTCGGTCGAAGCACGGGCTCGCTCGACTTTGGTGTTTGGGCGGCGCAGGCAGGGGGGGTCGACCTGCGGTCGACGAGCCTCCTTTTCGTCCTTGCCCTGATCGGATTCGGTTCGAAAGCGGGCATGATCCCGTTTCACGTCTGGCTGCCCGAAGCTCATCCGGCCGCCCCGAGCCACGTCTCGGCAGTTATGTCCGGAGTGATGATCAAAACCGGAATCTATGGCTTACTGAGATCCCTCACGTTCTTCGGCGAGCCGCTCTCCTGGTGGGGTTGGCTCCTGATCGGTCTCGGCATTGCTTCCGGAGTCCTCGGCGTCCTGTTCGCACTCGCGCAGCACGATCTAAAAAGGCTGCTTGCCTACCACAGCGTGGAGAACATCGGCATCATCCTGCTCGGCCTCGGGCTGGGCGTGCTCGGCTCGAGCCTGGGCTTGCCCGGATTGGCGATGCTCGGTTTTGCCGGCTGCCTTCTTCATGTGTTGAACCACGCCTTGTTCAAGGGCCTGCTGTTTCTCGGCGCGGGAAGCGTGTTGAGGGCCACCGGTTCTCGCGACATGGAGCACCTGGGGGGACTGATCAAGCGGATGCCGTGGACGGCTCTCACTTTCCTCGTCGGAGCCGCGGCCATCTCCGGGTTGCCGCCATTGAATGGCTTTGTCAGTGAAATGCTGATCTTCGTTGGAGGATTCCGAGCCATAGCCGACGGCGAGGTGACGGCCGTTTTGGCGGGAGCCGGAGCGGTCGCCGGCCTTGCGCTGATCAGCGGCCTGGCAATCGCCTGTTTCACGAAAGCGTTTGGAATTGTTTTTCTCGGTGAATCACGGACGGAATGCGCCAAGGGAGCGACCGAAGCTCCTCGCACGATGCTTGTTCCGATGGCTGTCCTCGCCGTTTCCTGCATTGTCATCGGGCTGGCGGCGCCCTGGATTGTCGGGTCGGTTGCTCCGGTCCTCGTCCTGACCACCGGATTGCCGCGAGCATCGATGGCTGAGGAGCTCATCACCGTGTCCGGCGCTCTCGGCAAGGCATCTCTCGGCGGGCTCGTGCTGATCACGGCCGTCGGTTTATTGGCGGTTCTGCGGCGCAAGTTGCTTCGCGATCGGCAGGTCGAGACCGCGCGTACTTGGGATTGCGGGTACGCCCGACCGACTGCCCGCATGCAGTACTCCGCGTCGTCTTTTGCACAGCCGATAACAGAGGCTTTCAAAGGAGTACTTGGCACACGGACCCAAATCGTACTGCCACCCGTGCCCTTCCCGGACGGGGCCTCGTTTTCCTCCGAAACTCCGGACCCCTGGCTCGAGCGGTTTTATAAGCCAGGCTTTTCAGGAATCGCCGTGCTTGCCTCGAAGCTCCGCTGGTTGCAGCACGGCAACATACACTTGTACGTTCTGTACATCGCTTTGGCTCTGCTGGCGATGCTTGTGTGGATGATGGGTTAGGCATGAACTTCAACTGGCTGCCACCATTACTGGGACTCGTCCTTGCCCCGCTTCTCCTCGGAGTAATCAACCGAACGAAGGCTTTCTTTGCGGGGCGCAAAGGCCAGCCGCTGCTGCAATCGTACTTCGACCTTGCCCGGCTCTTGCGCAAAGGCGCGGTGTACAGCTCGACCACTTCGTGGGTCTTCCGACTGGGTCCGCTGATTGGCCTCGCCGCGATGTTCACGGCCCTGCAGCTAGTGCCGATGGGAGGCCAGAAAAGCCTGCTCCACTTCACCGGTGACGTGGTTCTCTTCTGTGGGTTGCTCGCCCTTGGTCGATTCGCAACGATCATTGCCGCCCTCGATACGGGATCGAGTTTCGAGGGTATGGGCGCCAGCCGCGAGGCTTTTTTCGGCGCCCTGGCCGAGCCGGCGCTGTACCTCTCCCTGGCGGCCCTCGTACGCCATACAGGCTGGAGCGAGCTGTCCGCCAGCCTGGGGGTTCTATCCGAGAGGAACTGGGTGGATGTCGATCCTTCGCTGGTCCTTGTGACGGTCGCCCTGCTGGCTGTTTTTCTTGTCGAGAACTGCCGGATTCCAGTCGATGACCCGAACACGCATCTCGAGCTCACCATGATTCACGAGGTAATGGTGTTGGACTATAGCGGCCCGGACTTCGCGTTCATCCTGTACGGCGCAGCGCTGAAAATGTGGATTCTGGGCAGTCTCCTCATCGGAATCGTCCTGCCCGCCCTCTCGTCCAGTGCAGCGTTGAATGTCGGGTTTTCTCTGCTCGGCGTCCTTGGCCTTGCGGTGCTTGTGGGCATTATCGAATCGGTGATGGCCCGGCTTCGGATGATCGTCGTCCCACAGTTGCTGGTCGTTGCGTCCGCGCTGGCTGCGACAGCGCTTCTCCTGGGAGTCAGATGAACATGAAGCTGGAGTGGCTTCTCGTCCTTCTGGTGCTGTCAAACCTGAGGCTGCTGGCTTCCGGCCGACTCGGGGCCAAGATTCGAACAGTGGCGGCCCAAGGCATACTGCTTGGCCTCGTGCCTCTTCTCGGGAGCAGCGGCCACCCGGGCGTGCACGCCATTGCTATCGCTACCGCCGGGATCGTCATTAAAGGTTTCTTTTTCCCCTGGCTGCTTCTGCGCGCCGTCCGGGAGACGCGGATCAACCGGGAAGTCCAGCCCTATGTCGGGTACCTCGCTTCCGTGATGATCGGTCTCGCAGGACTGGCGGGCGCCTTTCTGCTCAGCCGCCAACTGACTCCCCTGCCCGGTGCGGCGACTTCACTTCTGGTCACGGCCGCGCTCTTCTCCCTTTTCACGGGCCTTTTCCTGATCGTGAGCCGGAAACGGGCCATAAACCAGGTCCTCGGGTTCCTGGTGCTGGAAAACGGGGTCTTCCTGTTCGGGGCCGGCGCCATGGGGGAGATGTCGCTGCTTGTCGAGCTTGGGATCCTGCTGGACATCCTTGTGGCCGTCTTTGTCATGGGTATCACTCTGTTCCATATCAACAGGGAGTTTGATCATATCGAGACAAATCGTCTCGCTGATTTGAAGGACTGAGTCCGCCGGTCCCCACCTCAGAGTGGGACTCATACTTTGTGAGGTGGACCGCGGGTCGAGTACATGTACGTGCAAATATGATTCTGGCGCTGATTCTCCTCCCGACAATCTGTGCGGCGGCGGTGTTCGTCCTTGGCGGCACCCGCCTGCGCCGCGTTCTGCTTGTGGGCGCGGCGATCGGACACGCCGGGATGACGGCTCTCGCCTGGTGGCGGGTTCCGCAGCCTGCGCTGGCCGGATGGCTCAGTCTGGACGCTCCCGGTCTACTCTTTCTTACTGTAACCAGCGCGCTGTTTCTCGCCGCCGCGCTCTATGCGCTCGGATACCTGGCCTTCGAGCCTCTGGGAAACGTGACGGACCTGGAGGAAGGGTTTCTCTTCAAGAATGCGCCAGAAGCCGTCTTCATCAGTTGCATGCTGATTTTCCTGGCATCGATGACCCTGGTAACCGCCAGCCGGCATTTCGGCCTTCTCTGGATCGGGATCGAAGCGACGACGCTCGCAAGTGCTCCACTGATCTACTTTCACCGGCATCACCGGTCGCTTGAGGCCACCTGGAAGTATCTGCTGATCTGCTCAGTCGGCATTGCCCTGGCCCTTCTGGGGAACTTCTTCCTTGGCGCCGCAGTTGCGCCGTCGTCGGGCCGGGCTTCGCTTCTTCTGGACGACCTCCTCAAGAACCCCGGGGCCCTGAATCCCGCATGGCTGAAAGCGGCGTTCGTGCTGATGCTGATCGGCTACGGAACGAAAATGGGCCTCGCTCCTCTGCACACCTGGCTGCCCGATGCTCATAGCGAAGCGCCTTCGGTAGTCTCCGCTTTGCTTTCGGGTGCTCTTCTAAACTGCGCTTTCCTCGGGATCCTGCGCATCTATCAGTTGTGCGGGGCTGCCGGCCAGGGAGCGATGTGCCAGAAGGCCTTGCTCACTCTTGGCGTTGTCTCGGTAGCCGTCGGGGCAGTCTTTATCCTGGGGCAAAGCGATTTCAAACGCCTCCTGGCCTATTCGAGCGTCGAGAACATGGGCCTGCTGGCCATCGGACTCGGAGTGGGCGGGGTCGGCACGATCGGCGCGCTCTTCCATGCTGTCAACCATTCTTTGGTCAAGGGGATGCTTTTCCTGCTCGCCGGCAACATCCTGGTCGTCTATCGCACCAAGGCAATCGCGCCGGTTCGGGGCTTGCTGCGCCGTCTCCCGTGGACCGGCGCACTTTGGCTTGCTGGATTCCTCGCGATTACCGGCACTCCCCCGTTCAGCCCGTTCTTCAGCAAGTTCCTGATCCTCAAGGCCTGCTTCGATTCCGGCCATTGGCTCGTGGGTGTCCTCCTGCTCTTTCTTCTTGCTGTGATTTTCATCGGGATGGCCAAGGCATGCTTGAGCATGTCGCAGGGAATACCTGAGCCGGACAATGTGCCAGCGCCCGTCCGCGGGTGGCTGACGGTTCTCCCACCGGCGGCTTTGGCCGGTATTGCCCTCTGGCTGGGACTTGGGATCCCCGTTCAGCTCGTGGGTCTTTTGGACGCCGCCGCCCGGGCGCTCGGGGGGCTGCGATGAACGGAATTGCTCCTCTGACTGTAAGAAACGGCGGGCCGGTGTCCCTGAAGAACAGTCCGGTCCTGCCGTTCGAGCTTTGGCGGGCCGGAGTGCTCATGGAGCTCGCCGATGGCGCGCGCGTCGTGGCACTCTTTCTCGAACCCCGGAGCGGACCCGACCGCTTACATGCCATCCTTGCGGGCGGCGATAAAGCCGAGCTCCAGTGATGGATCACGGAAGTCGGGCCGCAATACCCATCGCTGACAGCCGAATGTCCTCAGTTCCATTGGTTCGAGCGGGAAATCGCAGACCAGTGGGGCACTCGTCCCCTTGGCCACCCCTGGTTCAA
>RPQK01000616.1 GCA_003819755.1 Acidobacteriota bacterium
TGGCCATATGGAGTGCGGCGGCGAAGCCTGCTCTTTATACACATTTTGAGACCGGGCTGTCCTCGGCATTCTCACCGCGTCCCGTTCAACCACACATCCACCCTCGGCGTCTCCCAGGTGTACGGCTTATTGAGCAGGTCGAGGTCCCCGTCGCCGTCCAGGTCGGCCAGCCGGGCCTCATGCCAGCCATGGCCTTTGACCAGCTCTGTCTTCGTGAAATGGCCCTTTCCATCACCGAAGAAGATCCAGGCGGTGGCCTCGGGATAATCCGGGTTTTCTTCCTTGTCTCGCCACTTGGCCATTTCGGCCACGAAAATGTCCAGATGCCCGTCCCTGTCTACGTCGCCCAGCTGGAGGCTGTGGCCGTGGGTCACTTTGGGGAGCAACTCACTATCCTGCCAGTCCGCCTGATTCTCTGGGTTTCCCTTGCACTCATACCAGCGGACGGGCCCACTCCCGTCCCCTGGCGACACCACGATCTGGGGGTATTTCGATGGTTTCAGACGACCAGCGAAAATGAGCCCCCCGAGGTTCGCGAACTGGACTCGTTTGAACTCTTTGCCACCTGTGTGCTTGAACCAGGAATCACAGGCGAGGATGTCCACTTTTCCGTCGGCGTCCACGTCAAACGCCGAAGCACCCTCGATGTACGGCACTCCCGCTGGTTTGGCATTGGTGAGAACAGGCGTGAGGGACCACCCGTCCTGTGCGGTTCCGGGATCGAGCGGTATCTCAGCGAGAAAAAGCGTGGCGGCCTGCTGGTTCCAAAAAGCGAGCTGGGACTTGCCGGTCCGCAGGAAATCGCCAAACACCTGGTCGTGATGCTGGTTCTTGCCCCCCTTCTTCACGATGTGCCGTTTCCAGGAGACGTTCTTCTCGAAGGCCGGGGACGGATTCTCCCACCACCACACCTCGCTGCTCTGGTAGTCTCCGCCAAACAACACATCCAGGTCGCCGTCGCCGTCGATATCGTATGCCGCGCCTCCCGCTTCGATAGTGAGGTACTGATCCTCTACGGTGTACGCTTCCCAGCCGCCCCGGTGGCGCCGATACCAGACCAGTGCCGGCGGTTTCTGGCGAAAACTCAGGATAAAGTCATTTACCTTGTCGCCGTCAAAGTCGCCAATCAAGGCGCCAGTCTGTTGCTTGGAACCGCCGGGCGGGACCGGCAGGTCACCCTTGCTGCTCGACAAATGCTTCCAGTGGATGTCAGCTGCAAGGGCGGGGAGAAAGACTAGAAGGAAGAGCGAACACGCCAATATTTGTTTGTTGATGTGCATATCTGTTGCACGAGCGAAACGGGCTTCGGAGTCCGTCGGGTGGGGCCAGCTGAGCGGTAACGTGGTCCAATAGGCAACCAGCAGAGTCCCGGAGGGACGAGGCCGCGTAGCCCCGGGTGACCGAAATCAAGTTGGTGCAAGACGGCTTCAGCATTCGCCATGCGGTCCTTCCCCACCGAGACTGCTTAACGCACTAAGAACGAAGCTTAACGCACGGAGGCGCGGGAGGCAAGAGTTTTTTGGACGGAGACGGACAGACGCTAACCAAAAGGACCTCAAGGACCTCAAAGACCTCAAGGACTGTACCTCCCTTTCCGTCCTTGAGGTCCTTGAGGTCCTTGAGGTCCTTTTGGTTAGCGTCCGTCCGCGGGCGGCTTTACCGGACTTCCTTTACCTCAATCACATTGTCTTCCGGGTGGCGGTCGATCAGTTTTCCCCACGGATCGATTGCAGCCCGCCTCGGCCGGAGGTTCGAGACGAGCGTCAGGACAGCCCTCTCGCTGGTTATCTTCCGCCGCTCCACACAGCCCCAGCGACCTCCGTCCGATTCCAATCCGATTTCGATCCAGTCCCCCAGCGGCGCTCTCGCCTCGAGCCCATCGGCGGCGGTCGACATCTTCCGGCTCTCCACCTCTAGCGTTACTTTGTAGAGGCCACCTGGCTGCGTGCGCGACTCGGCCCGCACTGCCTTGTTCTCGTAAAGCGTGACCGTCTCAAACAAGTCTCGTATTAAGTATGCATACTCCGGCGGCGTTACTCGCCGGAGGCGTTCAATCAGGTCCTGCGCAACCGGATAGGGCGGTTCCCGGTATCGGAAGGCCGTCAGGTAATCGGCCAGCGCCCGGTTGACCGCCTCTTCGCCGATATAGTCCTGCAAAGCGAACATGGCCAGCCGGCCCTTCTGGTAGGCGACGTAGTAGTGATCGGAGGCCTGAACCAGCGGCACTTCCTGATCCGGCTCGTTAGCCCGCCCCCAAAGGTAACCGCCCAGCTCGTGGCGCAACATGGTTTGAATGGTCTTCTCGGAGAAGTGCTTCTTAACGACCATCGATGCCGAGTAGTTTGCGAGAGTCTCCGTGAGCATCTGCTCACCAGGCACGTTGGCCCCGCGCACCTGGTGCCCCCACCATTCGTGCGCCATCTCATGAGCGGTCACCGCAAACGGAATGTCGACTTCGTCGGCGCCCGGCTTCATCCAGGCGATAAAACCTGCCGATTCCGAAAAAGGAATGAGCCCCGGGAAGTACTGCGCAAACCGGGCAAAACGAGGGAATTCGCCGATGCGGACCGAGGGATGCGGGTATGGACCAAATGCGCGCGTGTAGTAGTCAAGGCTCGCCTGGACCGCCTGTATCATCCGCCCGACGTTATAAGCGTGCAGCGGATGGTGGTAAACCTCGATCGAAACATTCTGCCAGCGTGTTTTCTGAACGGCATATCGAGCAGAAAGGAAGGCGCATATGTTCAAGATCGGGTGAGCCGTTTTGTAGTGGAAATAACGACGGTCGCCCGACTCCCACTCCCGTTTCAGCTCACCCGGCGCCAGCGCAGTCTGGTCTCGTTCCGTGCTGAGAACAGCTTCGAAGTCGATCCAGTCGGAATCGTTCAGGACCGAGACGCCGCCCTTGGGGCGCTGCCGATCAGCCGGCAAACCATGTGTGATCCGCTCTCCCCGCCCCTCCAGTTCCCTGAACCCCATGTAACCGATGTGAGGCAGCACATGCAGACTGAAGACGAAGCTTCCGTTATCAACAACCGTCGTGTCTCCTATCCCGTTCCTAAACCCGCGCGGCCGGGATTCCAGGTCGAAACTCAGTTCGACATCCTCGTTGGGCGACAACGGGCTTCCGAGTCTGAATTCATAGACTCCCTGCCCCGGATCCTGCCGCTCGAGGCGGTGCGGGCACTGCGGCGCCAGCCTTTTTACGGTCATTTCCGGCTTGGGCAACGTCACCTGCAGCACCGGTATCGGTTGACCGCTCTTGTTCCTAAGCCGCATCGTACCGGCCGTATGCAACCCACGGACCGACGGATAAAGATCGACTTGCAGGCGCGTCGCAACGACTTTCGGCTGGGGCCGATTACGGAACGTACCGTAGGTCTTCTCGTACCGGGCGGCCCACTCCGCGCTCTCCCAGCCCGTTATGTAGGGGTTCAGGATGTTGGTGTTGTAGAAAATCCAGCCGCCCACGCACAGGAAGCCTCCGAGGGCTGCCAGACCCAGAGTCCGAACCTTCGGCGTCAGTCGGGACGTAACGAGTCGCAACCGCTGTCGGACGGACGTTTCACAGCCACGTGGCCAGACGAGATAAGCCGCCAATCCGAGTAAAAGAACGAACGCGGCCCAGTAGAGCCTGAACCAGACGAGACCGGTTACCAGGTGTCCGTACCCGTTCATGTCCGAGTAGACATAGCCCGGGTTGGAAGCGAAGCGCAGCAGGTTGTGGTGAATACCCAACCCGGACAGGTTGACGTGGACGACGTAGAAGAGCGCCAAGGCGAAATGCGCCAGGTACTTCTGATTGATCAGGATGTGAACGACGACAGCGAGAACGCAGAACAGCCAGTATTCCGTCAACTTGATGACGAATAACTCCTTCAGATAAAGGCCCGGCTCGAACCGGTAATATCCCTGGTAAGCCTGCGTGGCAACGCCGCACAGCGCTACAAAACCCGCAACCACAACCAGGGCGCCCATCAGCGCAAGCAGCTTCGAGACGAGCGAGACCCAGTCGGCGACCGGCAGGGCGTCGTAGACCTCATGACTCCGGTTCTCCCTTTCACGCCAGATCAACTCGCCCGCGTATATCGCGGTGATCACCAGGACAAACAGGGGAAAGGAGTTATTCAAGAATTCGAGGACGCTGTAAGTGACCGGGTAGCTCGACGTGCCCCAGCGCGTGGTGTGCACGACCGTGAGAGCGATCAACGACAGGCCTATCGCACCGAGGATCAGGTGAAAGTAGATGCTGCGCAGGATTGACCAGAAATCAAACAACGCGGATTGAAGACAGAGCCCGAGAGCCCCCCCTGTGGAGAAATGGCGCTGGGGCTGGGGGGGCAGGCAGGACGGCTGGGAGCGCAGGCATCCTGCCTCCACCGGGGCCGCCGGCATCTTGCCTGCGTTCCCTGCCGAAGACTCCACCGTCTGCGAGAATCGAAACCGCGCGAAGCCGACAGCGAGAAAGCAGACTCCGACGCCAAGCCAAAGAAGCCGGTTTGCGAGGTAAGCACCTGCGAGCGGAATCTGAACGGAGTTTCGTTCGACTGACGTCCAGAGATCCGTGACGGTGGAGTAGCCAACGAAGCCGAGCGGATCGAGCCAGGAGAGGACCTTCTCAAGGCCGGGCTCCCCCGCCAGATTTCGAGCCACCACGTGGAGGACCACAAGTAGTACGCCGGCGGTGAAAACCGGCATCGATTTGCGGAAAACCACCGCCAGAGTGAAAAAAACAGCACCCAGAAAGAGAGCGTTCGGGATCACGTTGACCAGGTACGGTTGCAGGTAGGTCATCACGTGAAACGTTCCCACCTTACCGGGTGGGTAAATAGGGAGAACGGCCGCCAGTAACCCGCCAAGACCTGCGGCCGAGAACACA
>RPQK01000617.1 GCA_003819755.1 Acidobacteriota bacterium
CGTGACGATCAATTGACTCTCGGTAACGGCGCTCAACAGCCGGGTAGAGATGATCGCCGGAGACCGCTTCCATCATGACGACCGGCGCATCGACGTAGCTGTCCAGCTCGAACAGCGGCAGGATAGCATCGAGAAGGCAGGCGACCCCGAGACCGTCAGCACGAATCACACGCCGGCCGAAAGTCTCGCCCGGGAAGTGGGCGTCGGCAAGCACAATTTCGTCGCCATGACCCATCCGGTAGAGAACACCTAAAAGCTCTGGGCTCAGGTTGGGGGAGATGCCTTTTAACATTGCGCTTATGGTATCGCTGTCGCGAACGCTTCGCTATCATATTTACCGCGCGGGAAAGGACCTCAAGGACCTCAACGACCTCAAGGACCGAAAATGCTTTTGTTGTCTTTGGGTCTTTGAGGTCCTTGAGGTCGTTTCCGAAACAACAAACTCGGAGGCTCTCTATGTCGGTCAGGACATTTCCTTTGGATCCCGATGGTGTCGACCCCGACGCCGTTCCTAAACGGCGGCTTTACACGGGCGCACAAATCCCGGCCGTTGGCCTCGGTACTTTCGGCTCGGACAGCGTCACCGCGACAACGGTTGCCGAAGCGGTGATCGGAGCCGCCCGGGTGGGATACCGTCATTTCGACTGCGCCTCGGTCTACCGGAATGAACGGGAGATCGGTTGTTCCTTGCGCGAGATCCTTGGTTCCGGCCTGTCGCGCGAGGACCTCTGGGTAACCTCCAAACTCTGGAACGACAAGCATGGCGAGCAGGACGTCATCCCCTCCTGCGAGAAGAGCCTGAGCGATCTTCAACTCGAGTACCTGGACCTCTACCTCGTTCACTGGCCCTTCCCGAACCATCACCCACCCGGGTGTGACGTTCACAGCCGGAACCCGAACGCCAGGCCTTACATTCACGAAAACTACATGCGCACCTGGCGACAGATGGAGGAGCTTGTCAAAAGGGGGCTGGTCAGGCACATAGGAACGTCGAACATGACGATCCCCAAGCTCCGGCTGCTACTTCGCGACGCGGAAATCAAGCCGGCGGTGAACGAGATGGAGCTTCATCCTCATTTCCAACAGCCCGAGCTGTTCGAGTACGTCGTGTCACAAGGAATGGTTCCAATCGGGTACAGCCCGATCGGATCGCCCGGCAGGCCGGATCGGGATAGAACCCTGGACGACACGGTCGACGTCGAGGATCCGGTGATTGTCGCCATCGCCGGGCGCCTCGGTGTCGCCCCGGCGGTGGTTTGCGTGAAATGGGCTGTTCAGCGCGGTCAGTTGCCGATCCCGTTTTCCGTCAAGAGACGGAATTATCTCGCAAATCTCCAGTCGGCCGTCACCGATCCGTTGACCGAACAGGAGATGAGCGCCATTGCCGGTATTGACCGTAACTGCCGCCTGATTAAAGGCCAGGTCTTCCTTTGGAAGGATGGCCAGAACTGGACCGATCTCTGGGACCCCGACGGAGAGATTGTTCGCTAGCAGCCAAGTCGCGATTTCCCCGGGGATTTCGGTTGACGCTTCGCATGAAAAGGACGAGACTTCCGCTCTGAAAGGGAGAATAACGAATGGCACAAACACGACGCGAGTTTCTCGGTGTCTCGGCAGCTGTGGCCTCCGCGGCTGTCATATCCGGTGTTCGTGCGGCCGAGCGCCCCACGACCAATGACATTTCGCTGGCCGCATGGTCGATCAATCGAAGTTTTTTCGTCGGCAAGCGCTGGAAGAACCTGGATCTGCCCCGAATTGTGCGCGAGGATTTCGGGATTAACGGAATCGAATTCGTCAACCAGTTCTTCGAGAACCCGGTGCTCGGTTACCTGAACCAGCTCAAACGCAACGGCGACTCGTTCGGAGTCAAGTTTGTCCTTATCATGGTCGATGGCGAGGGCGATATGGCGGCTGTCGAGAAGAAGGACAGGATTCAGGCGGCCATTGCCCACAGGAAGTGGATCGATATCGCCCATTACCTGGGCTGCCACGCGATCCGGTGCAACCTGGGCGGCCCCCGTCAAGGCTGGAAGGGAGACAAAGATCTGATCAGCCGCAGCGCAGAGAGCTTCACGCACCTGCTCGAGTACGCGAAGGGGGCGAATCTGAACGTCGTGATCGAGAATCACGGCGGTGCTTCCTCTGATCCGGCGGTTCTGGTACCCATCATGAAGGCGGTAAACAATCCGGACTTCGGGATCCTGCCGGATTTCGGAAATATCAATCAGGGCGACGACCACTACGAAGTCCTCCGCCAGCTCTTGCCTTATGCGAAGGGCATTTCGGTCAAGGCCTCATGGGCGCAAGACGAAACACATCCGGGGTGGGACCTGGAAAAAATGCTCCGTATGTGCATGGATTCGGGATACCAGGGTTTCTGGGGAATCGAGTCGGCCTACGGACGTCCCCGGGGCAGGGGTGCCGCGGCTCCAGCCGGGCAGCAGGCCCAAGCCAATCCGACTCCGGACCAGATCTGGGAACAAGAGAGCAAGGGCGTTCGCCTGACAAAGGCGGTTATTGAGCGGGTGGTTCTTAAAAAAACGTCATAGTCGCCCGGTTTCTTCGAAACTGAAAGAGCCGCAAGCGCAGCGTTTTTTGCGGACCGTCAACGGACGGGGAGCGCGTCGGATACGCAGGGCAGGCACAATCCGTTCGTAGTTCCGCCTTTAGGCGGGCTTTTGAGTCGTGCATCTGGCGTAGATTGAACGCTTGTAACTGCCCGCCTAAAGGCGGGACTACGAACGGATTGTGCCTGCCCTGCGTATCCGACGCGCTCCCCGTCCGCTGACGGTCCGCAAAAAACGTTGCGCCTTCGGCTCTGTTTACTTCTGACCCTCCGCCTTCTGCCGCCGGATCTCCTGCTTGATTTGCAGCCGCACGAGGTAAGTCACGTAGGTGTAGGTCATGGCGACGAGCATGATCAGTGCACTGAAAAAGACGTTGAATGCTGCGGAAGAATCGTGGAAGACCTCCTTCATGATCCCCGAGAGGATCGCAATGATGATGACCATGACCAGACCGGTCGCCAAGGCAGACCACTGCACACGCCGGGCTTCGCGCTTTTCCTCAGGACTCGCATATCCGCTGCACAACATTTTTTCAAACATGACCATTCTCCTTTTGAGTATTCAGTGATGCGGCCCCTGACATTGACGGCAAAACCATCAGAACTCCAAGGACCAGGCAAACGGCGGCCAGTGCCGACGCAATAGCAACCGGGAACCCTCCGGCGGGACTCAAGCTCCTGGTGATCGCTTCCCGCACCGCCGCCCCGTCAAATTGTCCCGAGACAAGCACGAGCAGGCCGGACAGCGTCCCCAGTGCGGGTCCGGGCACAAGAGGTAAAATCATCTCCGAGATCGTCTCCCAGGCAACCGCGAATCGGAACCGTCCGTATACCGTTCGTTCGCGCACCAGCTCATTGATCCGGCCGAGCTCCGCGGCAGATGAAACATCGGCCTGCATCGCTTTCTCGAGCAACTCATCCTCGGCCTTGAGGAGTTCATAGACGGCCCCGCAAGAGGAGCAGGCACCCAAGTGCTCGTCCAGCCTTCGGGCGGCTGTGGTTCCCAACGCGCCGTCCAGCCGCAGTTCCATTTGCTCTCTAGCTTCTTGGCAATTCATCGGAACCTCTCACTTTCGTCCTGACAAGCGCCAGCCGCAGTTGATCCTTGGCCCGCTTTAACCGCAGTGCGACGGCCGGCACAGAAATCTTCAATACGTCAGCGATCTCCTCGTAACTCATTTCCTGGCCGTAACGTAGCGCCAACACCGTCCGATAGATCGCGGGCAAGGCCGCCGCAGCGCGGTTAATCGCGTCCACCGTGCCGATCCGGGCATCGATCGGCGGTGCCTCCGAGACGATACTCTCCGCCGGATCAGGCTCCAGCGATTCCCAGTTTTCGCGTTTGCGCTTGCGAAGAGCATCGATGGCGAGGTTAGCCGTCACTCGCACCAGCAGCGCCCCGACACACTTGTCCGGGTCCAGCTGACGCCGCATCCGGTAGAAACGGACAAACGCTTCCTGGACCACATCCTCGCTCAGCCCCCGGTCTCGCAGAATCTGAACGGCAGTCCCGAACAGGGCCGGAGCGCAACTGCGGAAGATGCGCGAGAAGGCCTCATCGTCCCCTGCTCTAAACTGTTCGACGGTGTCCCGGTCAATCTTCACGTTTCCCTTTCGCGTCTGCCGATAATACGCGCGAGCGGAGAAAAAACTTACAGGACTGCTCGATTCCTGCCCACCGCTGAAAATTCACCACCTTCTGTCGTGCGATGATCCGGCCTAAGCCCGCCACCGTACCTGCTCGGGGAGGTTACGGCGAGTCCCAGGTTCGGGGACGGGGCGGCCAAGAAGAGCTTCTCAACCATTAACACCCCCGGTTACGGCACTTCTGGGTAGGCTTCGGCGCGAACCAGACTGTGATTCTGCGGTCCTGGCGGTGGTGTGAGTTGGTCGACTGTGGCTTCCCTAGAGCAGGAAAATGCCTCTCGCCCGACAGCACTTGATCATTGCTTCGGGCCAGAGACTCGCCTGGATTTCGCCGATGTGCGCCTTTCGAAGATAGAACATGCAGAGGCGCGACTGGCCAATTCCCCCTCCGATTGAGAGCGGGAGCTCGCCGGCCAGCAGCCGGCGATGGAACAGCAGGTCTGTCCGTTGCTGTTGCCCAGTCAGCTCCAGTTGCCGGGCCAAAGCAGTCGGATCCACTCTTATCCCCATCGACGAAAGCTCCAGCGCGGTGTCAAAAAGCGGATTGAAGACCAGGATGTCACCATTCAGTCCTCGGCACCCGTTGCCACTCGGGGTCGACCAGTCGTCGTAGTCCGGGGCCCGCCCGTCGTGTGGCAGGCCGTTGTTTAGTTTGCCTCCAATCCC
>RPQK01000618.1 GCA_003819755.1 Acidobacteriota bacterium
AAATGGCATTAGGCGAGACGCCTGCGCTCCCAGCGGACGCCTCCACCCTCGAGGCCCTCCTACCTTTTTCAACACCCTCGCTTGGTGCGGCTCTCTAACGCGTTCTGCCCTCTGCTCTACCCGGCTCTTGATCGAAGAGACTCTTGCTGCAATCTGCGGTGTCCCGGTGCATAATACGCCGCGTAATACGGTGGCCGTTGATCGTGCAGTACTGGGGGGGAGTACGTCCATGGATCAAACCCGCGTCGCTGTTGCATCTCCTGCAAAGATCCCGTTCCGAATAAGTCCTCTGATCTTGTTCAGCACCTTGCTTGCCGCGACTTGCGCGCTTAGGGCAGAGAGCGGGTTAAGGGACACGGATTTCCAATCAGGCGGGGCTTCCGTTGCGGTCCATGCTGCTCATCGAGGCAAGCCCTGGATCAACCTCACGGATGGCTACGCTCTGCCCGCGGGGCCTGCTGTGGACCTGCAGACGCGGGGGGTGGTTGATTATGGCACGTTGCGGCCTCTTGCGATGGCAGCGGCGGACTTCGACGAAGACGGTGTCCCCGACCTCATTTGTTCGTATTCCGCTCCGATCGGCGGTTTGTTGAGCCTGTATCGCGGGAACGTCGATGCGATCTATCCCGACACCGCGGAGGCATGGCAACGCAAGCAAGCTGGGACCTTCAGCGATTCGCCCTTCCTGTCTCCAGCTGCCCTGTTTAACGCGCTGTCGGTCCCGGTGTTCCTGGGAGTGGGGGATTTCGATGCTGACGGGCATGTGGACGTAGCGCTCTCGGATGGGAAAACCCCGATCTTGCACTGGCTGCGCGGCAATGGCCGGGGCGGGTTCGGCGAAGCCTCCGCTATCGAATTGCCCGGGGTCGTCACCGCCCTCATCGCTGGGGAAGTGAACGGCTTGGACGGGCTCGCGGACCTGGTGTTGGGAACTAACGGACCTGCCGGGCCAAAGGTGCTCATATTCCAGTCCTCAAAAGGCGCGTTGAAAACCGCGCCCCAGGGATTAGGACTTGGCTCGCCGGTCACGGGGTTGGGCCTCGGACAACTGGACCACGGGGCTCCCTTCGATCTGGTTATTGCGGCCAACCATGAGCTCATCACTGTGGCCGGGCGGGACTCGGTGATCGCGCCTGGTGAAAAGTCGCAGGAAGTACCCCTCGAACGGGTCAGCAGGCGGTCTTTTTCCCTCGCCATTCGCTCCGTTGCGGTGGGGGACTTCATCTGGGATCCGACTCATCAGACGGACGTAGCGGTCCTGCTGGATGACGGGCGGGTGCAACTCCTGCAAAGCGCTGGTCCTGAAGCCAAAACGCTGTCAGGTCCGACGGGGCGGACTTCTCAGCTGTCCGCGCCATGGGAGGTCCAGAGCGAATACTCGATCTCCACTGCAGTCGGGACGCCAATCCAAGAGTCCTGGCCGCTTCTGGTCGCCGCCCGGGTCTCGGGGTTACCCGTGGATGACCTGGTTGTTGTGGACCCGGGCAGCCGGGCGGTCCAGCTATTGATCGGAGATGCGGAAGGATGGAAACAGCACCAGCCAGACGCGCATGTGCCCTCGGCGACGGTCCGCCAACTTCCGGTTAGGCTGGATGTCGAAGGTCAACCCGTGGCCGTGTTGCCGATGCGGTTGAACACGGACGCCTTGAGCGACCTGGTGATCCTCAAAGCGGGCCCTGCGGCCGTCACGGTGACGGGGACGGTCGCAAGCACGACCTTCCTGGTCAATACGGACGGCACCGCAATGGACGCGAGCTCTTCGGACGGGGTATGTGACACCGACCTGATCGCCTCGGGACTGCAGTGTACGCTGCACGCCGCTGTCGAGCAGGCCAATGCGACCCCTGGAGCTGATTTGATTCAGTTCGCGATCGCCCATGTGAGCTCCGACGCTCTGCCGGAGATCAGTGGCCCGGTGACCATCGACGGCGCCCAAGGGGCGGGCACCAGGACGGAGTTGTCTTGGGGCCCCTCTCACGCGGGGCTCTTCATTATCGCGGGCAACAGCGCGGTGCGCAATCTGGTGATCAATAGCCAGCCGGGCGTGCCCATCATGGCCCCGTGGATTGTCCTTGGCGTGGGACTGCACACGAACGGCAACAACATCGTCGAGGCGAACTACATTGGGACCGACAGTCAGGGCAAGTCGATCCGGCGCCTGTGGGAGGGGGTCTTCGCGAGTAAATCCCCAAACAACATGATCGGGGGAACGGCGCCCGCAGCCCGAAACGTGATCTCAGGCACCCAGTGGGGAGTAATAGTGGCCGGAGTCGTTTCGAACCGCATCGTTGCCAATTTCATCGGGACGGATGCCTCAGGACTACTCTCGCTGTGCACGGGAATCGCCGGAGTCCAGGTAGGACCCGACCTCGACAACGCCGGCCAGCAGGTGCACTCATACAACAATACGATCGAGAACAACGTGATCGGAGGCGGCGCTGCCAAAGTGGAAGGTTTTCCCGAACCCAGGGGTTTCGGGATGGGAATAATCTTCTGGGGGGACGGCACGCTGATGCAGGGGAATCGCATTGGTGTGGGCGCGGATGGGAAGGCCGCAATCCCGAATTACGCCGGTATTCGAGGAGGCAATTCACCCGTCGAACTGGCCTCACCTAACCGGATACTCTCGAACACGATCTCCTCGAATAGTGCGTATGGCATTGCCGCTTTTATGTCCTCGCAGCCAGCACCCAGCGAATACTGGATCGAGAACAACACGATTCGGGGGAACGGGGAGTTTGGCCTGGCCACCGGCGGCGTGGGCAGCAAGGTGAGCCTGGTTTCGAACACCATCTCTTCCCACACTGTGGCCGGGGTGTGGGTTGCGGGCACGGACCGCTGTTTGATTTCCCGAAACTCCATCTTTGCCAACACAGGCCTGAATATTGATCTGAGCGATGCCTATCCGCTCGATGGCGTGACGCTGAACGACGCGGGAGACGCCGACACCGGACCTAATGATTTGCAGAACTACCCTGTCCTGGATCTCGTGTCGGGCGGGACGAAAGTCACCGGCGTGCTGTTCAGCACGCCCAACTCGACCTTCGACATCGAGTTCTTTGAGAACGACAACTGCCACCCCTCCTGCCACGGTGGAGGCCAGCTGTTTCTGGCCTCGATACGGGTCACGACCGACGCTCAGGGCAGCGTCAGCTTCGAAGGCCCGTTTGCGCCCATTCCCGGAAAGGTTTACACCGCCACGGCGACGCTGATCCCAGCGGATCCGAAGATCGCCCGCGTGACCTCGGAGTTCTCCGCCTGCGCGCCGGCTTCCAATCCTGGCGTCTTGCGAGGCGTGAAGTTCGAAGACAAGAACGGGAACGGCGTAAAAGATGACGACGATCTCGGCATTCCGGACTGGACGATCGAGCTGACCGGGACGGGCCGGACCACGAAGACAGATGCACAAGGACGGTACAAGTTCGAGGTCTGCGCAGGCACCTATGAAATCACCGAGGAAATGCCGGAGGGGGAGGGAGACGAGTGGATCCAGACGTATCCGCCTTCCGTGAAGCACAAGGTGACGCCGAAGAGCGGCGAGACCGTGGAGAATCTGGATTTCGGCAATTTCAAGAAGGGGAAGATCAAAGGCGTCAAGTTCAACGACCGAGATGGAAATGGCTTGAAAGGGACCAATGAAGAGCTCCTGCCGGGCTGGACGATCGAGCTCAACGAAGGCGAGAAATCGAAGATCACGGACGAAAAGGGAAGCTACGAGTTTCCGGACTTGGGGCCGGGGAAGTACAGGGTAAGGGAGGCGCTGAAGCCGAGCTGGGTGCAAACCACCGCCAGTCCCGCCGAGATCGAGTTGAAGAGCGGGCAGGAGGTGAACGTAAACTTCGGCAACCGCCAACCGGGGGTTGACGAACCGTACGGCAAGATCACGGGCATCAAGTTTAACGATCGCAACGCAAGCGGCGCCAAGGATGGAGATGACGAGCTGGGCCTGTCCGGCTGGCGGATTGAGCTGGACGGCGGGGTCGACTGGCGCATCACCAACGACCAGGGTGGGTTCGAGTTCCGAGACCTGCCGCCGGGGACCTACGTGGTCAATGAAGTGCGGGAGCCGGGCTGGGAGGCTGTCGCCCCGGTTTCGCAGACCGTTGAGGTCACCGCCGGGAAAGAAACCGTGGTTGTGTTTGCCAACCGGCAAGAGGGGCCGGCCTCCTGTACCTGCACTCCGGCTACCGCCACCAACAAACTGAAGACCAACCATACGGTCACGGTTCACGTGAAACGATTCAGCCAATCGGCAGCTAACGTCGCTCTGAGACTCAGGGTAACCAAGGGTCCGAATGAAGGCATGGAGATGACCGCGGTCACCAACGCGGACGGACAGGCCACCTTCACGTACAGCAGCGAACGGGGCGGAACGGACTATTTACGCGTCGACGGAGAGATCGGCAGTGCTGCGTTCACCTGCGGCGCAACCAAGACGTGGTCGGGTGGGATACTCCTCCTGCCGCGCCTGGGCCTGGGACTGGGCTTCTGCAAGGACAAGCCTCTCCCGGTGAAGGTTATCGATGAAGTGACGGGCGCCGACATCACCGGGGACCCCAACGTCGAATTCGAGTGGATCAGACCGGGCGGGGTGGAAGAGGCAGTGGCCAACTGGGTGTTGGGGCAACTCAAGAAGGTCGATTCAAGGATCGACGCCAAGATCGTCGGTATCAGCGTTAACCGAAACCCGGCGGCCGGCACGGCGGAAGTCGTGTTTAAGGAAGCCGGGGTCAACATGCTCGAAGCCCGGCGCAAAATGTCGGACGGCACGATCATTAAATCCAATCGGTCCTTTCTGATCGGCGGCATGGAGATCATGAAGGTCACCGGTTTGAAGATCGAGCCTGTGTCGTTCAGCAACCTGCTGGTCA
>RPQK01000619.1 GCA_003819755.1 Acidobacteriota bacterium
CGATCAGGCGCTGATAGATCGGCTTGATGTATTTGCGGAACAGACCCGGGGAAATCATCGGGCCTGCCTGCATGCCCAAGTCTTCCGGATAAGACAGCCACTCGGCGCCGGCCTGGACGTAACGGTGAACGAGCGCCAGGTTGAAGCCTTCCAACATGTCGACGAGCCGGGCCAGCCGCGGTTCACCGTCCGCCATATCGAGCAGGAGGTTCTCGTAGCCCCGGATGTCGCACAGTTGCATGAAAGTATGCCCGTGCCGTAGCGACGCCTGTCCCAGATCGCCGCAGCCTTTGGCCGCGCGCATATTCGCGGCTACCTCTTTCCAGTCGACCGGAACCAGGCCGTCGGTGCGTTCCGGATCGGGCGGCAGATAGGCGTCAAAGGCGGCCCAGTCCGCGAGCGGATGCGTCGTCACACATCCGGTGATGCCGTCCATCGAGGTGGACCAGACACATCCCCACGGGTCACGATAGGGCAGTCCTTCTTCTGAACCGGCGAGAAGACGGGGCGGGCGGGTGGCTCACGGTCGCAGCGGGGGAACAGCAGCCGATGCTCGGCCATCAAATCCTGCAAAGCGGCAGCCGGGTAACGCTGCCAGCAAGCCGGATTGATGTGGAAGATCATCGGGATCCATTCCGGCCCTTCAAAGCGTGCCGCGCAACGAAGGTTTTCCCCTGGGGTCATTTGAAAATTCTCCACAACGGCCACGGACCACCGCGGACGGCTATCCACGAACCAACCCGAACGAACACGAACAAAAGGCGTCCTTGTTCGTGTTCGTTCGGGTTGGTTCGTGGATAGCCGTCCGTGGTGGTCCGTGCCGTTACAGATACTGGGCCGGGAACTTCCACGGATCGCGGTAACTCGGCACCGCCATCTCCGCGGCCTGCTTGTCGCCGACAATCGTTTCCGTCTGAGGATCGAAGCGGATCGACCGGCCGAGCCGGTACGACAACAGGCTGAGCACGATGGGAACATCGATGCGGCAGTGATACTCCGGACTGCAGCTTGGCTGCTTCCGCGACTTGATGCAGTCCAGCCACTCGCGCTCGTGCCCGGGAGAGGGCGGGATTTTGTCTGCGATCGGCTTCAGCTCGTCCGCGGTGTAAACGAGACGATCCGCGGAGTCACGGGCCTGCTTGCGAGCCGGCACGCCGGGCTTGATGAATTGGTTCAGATAATCGCCCTCCGGAATGATGCTGTGCTGGCTGTAATTGGAATACAGGGTTCCATTCAGTCCGTGGAAGTAAATCCCCAGCCGGCGCGTCCGCTCAGGCTTCCCGTGAAAGTCGAAACCGTAGCTGTTCGTGAGGGAAGACATCCAGGTCATCGTCAGGCCTGGATAACGCCACAGCACCTCGTGATTATCGTACGCGTCGCCATCGTCGCGGATGATGAACCGACCGCCCGAACTGCTGACCTCGGTCGGGTATTTCAGGTCCAGAGCCCAAACCGGCAGGTCGATGATGTGCGGCGCCATACCGGGTGTCCAACCGCCGCTGTACGTCATCCACGAGCCGTGAGAGTACGCGTCTTTTGCCAGCAGGCTGTTATACGCGCAAAGCGGCGCAGGGCCGCACCAGAAATTCCAGTCCAAGCCGTCGGGGAGCTTGGGATTTGGATCGCGTCCCACGCCCTCTTCGCCCTGGTTCATGACGTTAAAGGTTCGTACCGCGCCCACTTTGCCGAGATATCCCGCCTGAACCAGCTCAACGACGGTTCGATAGTTCTGAGACGCGTGAATTTGCGTGCCGACCTGGCAGACTCGCTTATGCCTGCGAACCGCATTGCGCACGGCAAGGCTCTCCCCCAGATGCAGCGTCATCGGCTTCTGCAGGTAGACGTCCTTCCCCGCCTCGCAGGCGGCGACCGCGATCAGGGTGTGCCAGTGCGGCGGTGTGGCAATGATGACGGCGTCGATGTCCTTCTGCGCGAGCATTTCGCGGTAATCCGCGTAAGGTTTGCAGGTGTCCTTGAACTGCCCGACGACCGAATCTCTCCGGGCCTTCCAGACGTCGCAGGCGCCGGTTACGACGACATCGGGATGTTCGGCGCAAGCGTTCAGATTAGCCCGGCCCATGCCGCCGCAGCCGATCAGCCCAACCTGGATACGGTCGTTAGCCGCCGCCTTTGCTCCCTGCCCGAGAGCGAAACTCCCGACCAGTGCGGGCGCAACCATCCCCACAGCACCCGCCCGGGCAGTTCTTTCCATGAAGTCCCGGCGTGTAAGTTGCTTTTCTTTCGCCATCATTTCTCTCCTTCCGGCACTGTGCCTACGGCCTGAACGGGACATCGGCCTCGGTCTTCCCGCGATTTTCCGGGATCGTGCCCGGTTTCCAATTCCGGGCAATTGCGATGTCCTCCTCGACTCGGGAAGTGAGCTGATTCAGGTCGACGTATCCCACCCGGTTCAGCAGCTGCGGCTTGTATTGCCTCGTGGCCGTTCCCGCGTACTTCTTCCAGTGCTCCAACGCTGACACCAGGTGGCGAACGGCCGCGTCCTGGTCTTCGGCCTTACCTGCCTTATCATAAAACGCCAACACCGTAGCTCCCCGAATTTTCTCGGCGTAGTAGTGGCCGAGGTGCGCCATGGCCTGAATATCGCCGAGCGTCAGGCGCAACTCTTTGCTTATTGGCTTACCCCCGCTCGGCCCCAACGACCTGATCAATTCGAGCGTCTTGTCCGCATAGCCGGCTAAATTGTCGGCCACCTGGAGAGGAGTGACGACGCCGGCAGGCCGGCTGCCGGTCGTTCCCGACCGGTAGGTCAGCACGTCGAGGATCCCGCTTTCCGGCATGGTCCGCCCCTCGATGAAATGCCTGACCGTGTAAAAGCCTTTGTGCCGTTTGTGACTCAGGCAGGCCTCGGGGAACCAGCGCAGATCGATATCGCCCCAGAAGAAACGGGTGATCTGCGGAAAAATCCGCGAAGCCGCCGCCCACGCCTCCGCCAGCGTGTCTGAGTCGACGCCCGGGAAGCGCACCGCGAGAGTCTTGAGAAAAAGGTAATCAGGGAGTTTTGGTTCGTAGCTCAACCGTCCCCACAGCATGAAGCTGTACCACTGTTTCTTCATGACCAGCTGGCGCGGGGTTTCGGGCTCTGTGCTCAAGAACTCACGTCCCCAGTTGTACCCGTCCGGCCCCATGTAGAAACCGGCAATTTTCTCCGCCGGCGGAATCGCGCGGATGAACGCGCGCGCGAAGTCCGGATCGCCCCACCGGAAACTGTAAATGTCGTCGTTACGGACCGTCAGCCAGGTGCGCAGGCTGGCCGGAAGGGTCCCGAGGAGCGGTTTGATGAAGGGCGGCGCCGGCGTGGAGTACATGTGAGCGATCGCGTATTTGAAGCTGAAATCGAAGGGATCCGGGTAGTTCTTCCATTCCTCCAGGATCTGGCTCTGCCCCGTCATATGAAACCGGTGAATCAGCCGAACCTTTCGATCCGGCTGCAGTTTCTTCGCGTCTAAAATCCCCAAGCCGTAAGTCTTCCAGAGCCACTTCTCATTGGAGAACTCGTCTTTCCGGTTCTCCATATGTTCTCCGGCGGTGATTCCGAATCCGGCCAGTAAGGGATAGGTGAGGACGGTCTCGCGGACACTCGCCCGAAAGTAGTCGATCGTCGCCTGGTTCGTCTGTGCTGACGTGATCCCGTACTTGCCCTCCGCGCCGAAAGTGAAGATGTTCCAGGTAAAGATGTACACCTCGATTCCCCGGTCGTTGGCGTACTGCATGACGTCCCGCCAGAACTGGATCTTCTCGGCGATCGTCATCTTCCTGACGGTTTCGATATTGGCCAGCATCTCGGGCCGGACCATGTCATCGCCCGAGTGGGAGAAACTGTCGTCCAGCTTGATGGTCGTCCGCTTCACGTCATCCAAGGCGACTTCCGGGTATTCGGGAACTTTTACGATTGAAGGAAAGGGATGCAGGCTCCACAGGCTGAGGACGTTGTATCGATGCCTGGCCATCTCGTCCAGAAACTCTCGCCAGAAATCGAAGCTCCACATCTCGGGGATATTCGCCTGCGCTGAATCGCTGTTGTCCGAGTAACTCGGTGTTCGGGCATCCAGAGGGATGTTGAACTTGATCCCGCGGCGCGCGATGTGGGGCGCGTGGTCGCTATCGGTGAGAGTGGCGAGGGTTCCCAACCGGATTGATTCAGCCAGGTCGAGACCGCCGTACATGGTCCCGGCCGCATCGGCGGCTAACACGGCAATCACGGTCTTGCCGCCGCTCTCGGTGCGGCGGATCGAGTACGCCTGCTCGCCTTTGCTTGCAAGAGGCTTCAATCCATAGCGCGTGGCCGTCCGCTCGGACTCGTCCGCTCCTGCGGCCAGCACAAACGTCGTGTCGGCTCCGCCGCCGGCTGGATCTCCAGGCTTCAGTTCGACGAGTGTCCGGCCCCTGTCCGCCCAAGCGGCCCGAATCTCCGAAGCCGCAAACCGCACCTGCGAATAAGCGTCAGAGTAAACCAGCACACCCGGCTCAGCACCGTCGCCATACGCCAAGCCCAGAAACCAGATACACAGCACCCCAAACAACGCTTTTCGTGCCATAAATAGAGATCATCATAGATCCCCCGGACACAAACCGCAAAGTAAGTGCACGGATCCCTAATCGGTGGGTAAGGATCTTTGGGCAGACGCACAGAGCCGCATTTTGCGCGAGACAGGTTTTTTTGGAGTGCGGCGGCAACGAGAGGCACTTTATACACATCTTGGGACCGCTCTCAACGCCACCCAGCGAAACAGAGCCCTGAGCGGAGCGTCTTTTGCGGAGCGATGCGGCCGTTGCGGTGAGCACAGATCACGGCTGGGATTGGTCGTGACCGCAACGGCCGCATCGCTCCGCA
>RPQK01000620.1 GCA_003819755.1 Acidobacteriota bacterium
CAACACCTCTCGGGCTTGCTCGGTGGAATGATCTGGTGTTGCGGCAATATCCTGACGTTCATGGCGGTTCGGGCCGCCGGACCAGCGATTTCGTATGGTCTCAGTATCGCAGCCCCGGTCGTTGCGGCCATTTGGGGTGTCTTTGTATGGAAAGAGTTCAAGAATGCGCCGGCAGGAACCAACTCCATTCTGGCAGTAATGTTTGTCTTTTACCTGATATCGCTGGTCCTGATCACGGCGGCGAGGTTTTAGGGCCAGAACCCAAAACCCTAAACCCTTTGACCAAAAGGAGATGCAAGCCATGAAAAAAGTCAAAATAGCGGTGTTTGGATGTGGCTTCTGGTCACAGTTTCAGATTGGCGGTTGGCTGGAGTTCCCCGAGGTCGAAATTGTTGCTCTGTATAACCGGACCCTCTCCCGGGCACAGGCAAGGGGAGGGCAGTTTGGAATCGGCAATTGCTACGACGATCCAGAGGCGGTTTTCCGGAACCACGACTTCGACGTCGTCGATATCATCACGGATGTCGACACCCACTGCCATTTCGTAGAGCTGGCCGTCCGTCACGGCAAAGACGTCATCTGCCAGAAACCTATGGCACCGGACTTTGAAACCGCCCAGCAGATGCTTCTGCTCTGCAGGGAAGCGGGGGTGCGCTACTACGTCCATGAGAATTATCGGTGGCAACCGCAAATCCGACGGGTCAAGCGGCTCCTGGAATCGGGCGTGATCGGCGAACCTTTCCGGGCGCGCACAGCTTTCAACACGGCGTATCCGGTTTTTGTCAACCAGCCTTTCCTGGCTGAACTCGAGCAATTTGCCATCACCGACCAGGGGTCCCATCAGTTCGATGTCTGTCGTTTCCTTTTCGGCGAGGTTTCCAGCCTGTACACGCGAACTCAGACCGTCAACCGCGGGGTCAAAGGGGAGGACGTGGTCACGACGGTGCTGCAGATGAAGAGCGGAGTAGTGTGCAACTCGGAGATCTCGTTTGCCTCGCTTCTCGAGCGGGAGGCCTTCCCGCAGACTCTGATGCTGATCGAAGGGTCGAAGGGCAGTATGCGGTTGGATATCGGCCCTGAGATCCGGGTAACGACCAAGAACGGCACGACGTGCGAGACAGTTACGCCAGAGCGGTACTCTTGGCAGCACCCCGACTACAAAGTCGAGCCGCCCAGCATCGTGTCCTGCAACGGCAGTATTTTGGATGACCTGCTCGGCCGGGGGAAAGCCGAGACGACTGGTGAGGACAATTTCGAGACGGTGAAGCTGGTGTTCTCGGCCTACGAGTCAGCCAGGCAGAATGCCGTAGTGCACGTCAAGGGCTGACGTTGGCAGGTCACGGTCAGGGTTGAGCGTTCACGGCGGGAGGAGGAAGCAGTGTCAGGTGGCAACCAGCGTTTTGGAATCTTGATCGTCGTTATCGGAATCCTGTCACTCGGCTGGACGACTCTTTCGGGGAGCGGAAGTAGCGACCGGCCGGTCGAAAGCGCAACCACTCTATCCGGCCTGCCTTGGAGATCGGGCTCGCATGTGGCCAACGAGCTCGATAAGCACGTTACCTTCGGCCAGTGGCGCGGCCGCCCCAACGATGTGATCAATATCTTCACCGATCGCTCCAGCTGGGAAGGCATCACTCACCCCGGCTGGCCGATCGACAACATGGTCGGATTTGCGGGCCAGCTTGTGATCAGCCAGCCGCTTTGGCCGAAGGGGCAGGGCGACAGCGCCGCTTGCGCGTGCGGGAAGTACGACGACTACTGGAAAAGCTTCGGGAGTTGGCTGGTAGAAAAGAACCGCGCTGATTCGATCATACGGCTTGGCTGGGAGGGGAACGGCGATTTCATGTACTGGAGTGTCACGGACGACGACCTCCGTACCGGTAACTGGAAGGCATGCTGGCGGCGGGCTGCCCAGGCCATCAAGTCAACCAACCCCCGAGCCATCCTCGAGTGGACGATTAACGGACATGGTTCGGCGACGTACGGCGGGCATAAGCCTTACGACGTCTACGCTCACCCGAATGTCTACCCCGGGGACGACGTCGTGGACATCGTCGGAACCGACTCCTACGACCACTATCCGCCGATGAACAAGGTGGGCTGGGAAAAGCACTCCGTTGCGGAAAACACGGGTTTGTGCAACACGATTTCGTTTGCCCGCCGGCACGGCAAGAAGTTCGCGGTCGGAGAATGGGGGATAACCGCCCGGGACCCCAAAAACGGCGGGGGTGACGACACGGCTTACGTGCAGAAGATGTATGACACCTTCGTCGCCAACCGCGATCTGCTTGCCTACGAAGGTTACTACAACGCCCCGCTGTCAATTGAACCGGGCAACCTGGGCTCGGGCATCTGCCCGGATCTCGGCTCGGTTGACGGACAGGAGGCCTCGAAGCTTTACCAGCGGCTGTGGAGCGGCCCTGTCGTTTTTCCGGCTTCGAACCCCTGCCAGGAGGCGCTATCCTGCGTGCCCGGTTCGCCGCTCCCCTTGTCGTCCCCCGAGCGCGAGGGCTTTTCAGCGCAACGCCTGGAGCGCCTCCACACTTACATTCGTCAGCTCGCGGACGGAAAGCAGCGATCCGGCGCCGTCACCATGATCGCTCGCCACGGCCGAATCGTGGACTGGCAAACCTACGGCTATCGCGACCTGGAAAAGAAACTCCCCATGGAAAAGGACACGATCTGCCGGATTTACTCCATGTCGAAGGTGATCACCAGCGTCGCTGTGCTCATGCTTATGGAAGAAGGCCGCTTCGAGTTGAATGAGCCGGTCTCCTTATACCTGCCGGAATTCAAGGATGTGAAGGTGCTGGTTGGCGGCACGGCGGATCAGCCGCAACTTGTCGACCCAAAGCGGCACCTTTCGATCAAGCATTTGCTGACGCACACCAGTGGTATGGTCTATCCGGATGGGTCCAGTCCGGTGCACGAGCTGTATCGTCGCGCCCGCCCGATGGAGGCTGCGTCGCTCGCGGACTTCAGTGCGCGCATTGCCCGGCTGCCGCTGATCACACACCCGGGAGATGCCTTCAATTACGGGGTCAGTACGGACATCCTGGGAGCTCTGGTGGAAAGAGTCTCGGGCGAGAAGTTTGACGAGTTCCTTCGGACCCGCATTTTCGAGCCGTTGGGCATGAAGGATACCTTCTTCGAAGTACCCGATCACCTTCACGACCGTGCGGCTATCATCTACGCCGAGCAGAACGACGGGACTCTGAAGCCGTCACCACGGCGCGGGCAGGGCGGCTTTCCATCAGGCGGCGGAGGCCTCTACTCAACGACGGGGGACTATGTCCGCTTCGCTCAGATGCTGCTCAACGGCGGGCAACTGCAGGGCGTGCGAATCCTTGGACGTAAGACCGTGGAGTTGATGTTCGCCAACCACCTGAACCACATGGACCCGCAGACGGTCTCCATGAATGACTTCGAGGGCTTCGGCCTGGGCGGTGCGGTACGCCTGGATTTGGCGAAGGCGTCCAGTCTCGGTTCGGTGGGGCAGTTCGGGTGGGCCGGGATGGCCAGTACTTACTTTCGAATTGATCCGCAGGAAGGGACCGTGGCCATCCTGTTCATGCAACACTTGCCTTCGGACAACGAGACGCCCAAGCGCTTCTCCACCTTGTTCTATCAGGCGATCGTTGACTAAGAAGTTCTGGGTTCTGAGTTCGTGGTTCAGGCATTTGAACCGGTGAGGTGACTATGGGGGAGCTTAAGGGCAGGGTCGCTCTGGTGACGGGCGCTGCGCGGGGCATTGGGGCGACGATAGCGCGGGTGCTGGCGGGGCAGGGAATGCTCGTGGCGGTCAACGACATAAACGCCGAGGCGGCCGGCCAAACGGCAGAGTGCCTGAGCGCCAACGGCTTTCGGGCTTGCGCGGTTCCTGCGAGTGTATGCTCCGCCGGGGATGTTCAGGAGATGGTGGCTCGAGTGGAGGAGAAACTGGGCCCTCTCTGGCTGCTCGTCAACAATGCGGGTTCTTTCAGTCACGGCCCAACTGCGGAGATGAGCGAGCGCGCTTGGGATGAGCCGTTCGACGTCGACGCGAAAGCAGTTTTCCTATGCTCCCAGGCGGCGATCCAGCGCATGATGCCACGACACGGCGGACGAATCATTAACATCGGCTCCATCGCCGGCCTGATTGTTCGTACCGGGCAGATCGCCTACTGTTCTGCCAAGGCGGCCGCCATTCACTTCACACGATGTCTCGCCGTGGAAATGGCGCCACACGGTATCACCGTCAATTGCATCTGTCCGGGGATGACCTGGACCGACATGCTGAGCACTTCTGCAAAGGACCGTGGGCTTGACGTTGAGAGCATGATGGCCATGATCCCTGCCGGACGGATGGCTGCCGAGGAAGATCACGCGCACCTGGTCGCCTACCTCGCCTCGGACGAAGCCTCTCACGTGACCGGCCAGGTCATTTCGGTCGATGGGGCTCAGAGCCTGTACCACCCGCTGCAGCTGTAATATTGGGGGCGTTTCTCCGTCTATATTGTTGGAGGTCACACGGTGAAACGAATACCCATGTTTGGCGGTGGCATCGAGCGTCGCAAGGAAGAATGTCGCGATGCGTTTGGAGGGCGGATGCTCGATACGCTGCGGCGCGACGGCAAACACGCCATGCGGCGTTTGGTGAAGGACTGGCAGTTCAGCGCCGGCGCCGTAGTGATCCTCGCGCTCGGCATTGGAGCCAATACTGCCGTCTTCAGCCTCTTGAATAACACCCTGGTCGGAAATACGCGCAGCATCGACATGGTTGCCGATGCTCCGAAGAAGTTCTTTTACCGTTCGGCGACGCAGGCCGGGGTGATGCCCACGACCCTCGTCGCGCGCGGATTGCGAGACGAG
>RPQK01000621.1 GCA_003819755.1 Acidobacteriota bacterium
CTGGGAGCGCAGGCGTCTCGCCTGCACTGGCGCAAGGGGCGTCCCGCCCCGTCCGCGCAGCCGGCACAATCGCTCCCTGTTTATGCACGAACGGGGCGGAACGCCCCTTGCCCCAGTGCAGGCGAGACGCCTGCGCTCCCAGCAGCAGTTACTTCTTGTCGTCGACATCAACGTACTCGGCGTCGATGACGTCGTCTTTCTTACCCGGCTCACTTTCCGGTCCGGGGCCTCCCTGAGGGCCCGGCTCCGGCGGACGCTGCTGTTGCGCCGTTTGCTGGTACATGACTTCGGCAAGCCGGTGAGAAGCGTTGGTCAGCCTTTCGGCAGCCTGGTTGATGCGGTCGACACCACCCTCTTCGATCGCCTTCTTGGTATCCGCCAAGGCTTCTTCGATGGCTTTCGCATCCTGATCGCTTATCTTCGACCGATTCTCCTTGAGAATCTTTTCAGTGCTGTAAGCCAGGTTGTCGGCGCGGTTTCGCGCCTCGATCTCTTCCTTCTTCCGTTTGTCCTCGTCGCTATGAGATTCCGCTTCCTTAACCATCCGGTCGATCTCGTTGTCGTTCAGCCCACTCGAGCCGGTGATCGTAATCTTCTGCTCCTTGCCCGTTCCAAGATCCTTGGCGTTCACGTTCAGGATTCCGTTGGCGTCGATATCAAACGTCACTTCGATTTGCGGAATACCTCTCGGGGCTGTGGGAATTCCGACCAGGTGGAACTTGCCAAGGGACTTGTTGTCGCGAGCCATGGGCCGTTCACCCTGGAGAACGTGGATCTCCACGGACGTCTGGTTATCGGCCGCGGTCGAGAAGGTCTCGCTTTTGCGCGTTGGGATCGTCGTGTTGCGGCCGATCAGCACCGTACTGACACCACCCAAAGTCTCGATTCCCAGCGACAGTGGCGTCACATCGAGAAGCAGGAGATCCTTCACGTCGCCGCCCAAAACTCCCGCCTGCACGGCCGCTCCGACCGCCACCACTTCGTCCGGGTTGACTCCCCGGTGAGGTTCCTTCTTGAAGAACTCGCGAACCAATTGCTGCACCCGCGGAATACGGGTTGATCCGCCGACCAGTACGACTTCGTCGACTCCCTCAGGTCCAAGCGCAGCATCCTTCAGGGCTTGGCGGCAAGGTCCGAGCGTCCGCTGCAGAATGTCCTCGACCAGCTGCTCGAATTTCGCCCGGGTCAGTTTCATGTTCAGGTGTTTCGGACCACCGGCATCCGCTGTGATGAACGGGAGATTAATGTCTGTCTCCTGCACCGTCGACAGTTCCATCTTGGCCTTTTCGGCCGCTTCCTTCAGCCGCTGAAGGGCCATCTTGTCCTTGGACAGGTCGATTCCCTGGTCCTTCCTGAACTCTTCGACGATCCAGTCAATCAGCCTCTGGTCAATATTGTCGCCTCCAAGATGCGTATCGCCATTGGTCGACTTCACTTCGACGACTCCCTCACCCACTTCCAGGATCGAGATGTCGAAGGTCCCGCCGCCGAAATCGAAAACGGCGATCGTTTCGTCCTTCTTCTTGTCCAGCCCGTAGGCGAGCGCGGCAGCCGTCGGCTCATTGACCAGCCGAAGCACGTCCAAACCCGCAATTTTGCCCGCGTCTTTCGTCGCCTGCCGCTGCGAGTCGTTGAAATAGGCAGGAACCGTTATGACAGCCTGCAGTACTTTCTCCCCAAGATATTCTTCGGCTGCCGCCCTCAGTTTCTGCAATATCATCGCGGAGATTTCGGGCGGAGAATAGGTCTTCCCGCCGATGTCGACCGTCGCGTCGTTATTGGACGCGCGTGTCACCTTGTAAGGCACCATCTTGATTTCTTCAGGGACTTCGTCGTATTTGCGTCCCATGAAGCGCTTGATCGAATAGACGGTGTTCTCCGGATTGGTTACCGCCTGGCGTTTTGCGACCTGCCCCACCAGCCGTTCCCCGCTTCTTGTCACGGCGACAACCGAAGGCGTCAAACGACTTCCCTCGGGATTGGTGATGACAGTCGGCTCGCCGCCTTCCATCACTGCCACGACCGAATTGGTTGTCCCGAGGTCAATACCGATGATTTTGGCCATTCCTTTACCTCCTCAATAAACGAACCCTTTGATGGCGTTTAGTATAAGGGCAATATATGATGTGAGTGGGAGAGTGTCAAGTTGGGGGCTCGAGAGAGGTTCAGAGGTTCGCGGGCCGGAGGGAAGGACCGGAAGGACCGGAAGGACCGGAAGGACAACAACAGCGACGCTTATGGTCCTTCCGGTCCTTCCGGTCCTTCGCTCCGGCCCGCGAACCTCTGAACCTCTCTCGAGCGGTGAAAAACCGGGCTTACCAGATCATCTTCTTCCGGTGCGTCACGCTGATCTTTTCGTTGCGGGCGACGATCTTGAGCGCATGGTCGGACGGTTCCTCGCCCCCCTCGGGAGGGTAAAAGCCCAGGGTGTAGGAGTTTTCGAGCCGGGTCCTCAAATCATCGGTGAACTCGGGTATGAAGGCATACTCGCCTGACAGATAGAGTTTGCCGCTCGTTTCGTCGACGAGCCTTAGGAAAAAGAAACGATTCTGCTTCTCCTCGAAGCTGGTATTGCCGGTCGGGAAACGAGGGGCAAAGGAAACCACGTAAAGATCGACGTCCGCGCGGCGGAGTGTCTCCTGGTATTCCTCCATGTTTTTATACGACTCGCGATCCACGGTGGTTGTAACGAGGACCAGGATCTTGCGTTTCTCCGGGCGGTTGCGCAGGCGCTCCAGCCCAAAGGCAAACCCGCGTCCGACCTCGATATTCTCAGTCATCAGCTCGATCGAGTTGGGCTGCATGCGGCCCACTGCGTCCTCCAGCTGGAACTCATCATTGGTGAAGTCCTGAAGGGGTTTGACTTCCTTGGAAAACTCGGCGATGAGGACAACCCCGTTCTTGACCAGTTGGTTGAAATAGTCGGACACCAGTTGGTAGCGGATCTGATCGAGGGGATTCACCTTGCCCCACTGCGGCATACTGACGGAATGAGGGGCGGTACGAGGGCTGTTTTCGAGGATAAAGGCAAACGCCGTCTCGACGTTCTTGTAGCCGAGGTAAGAGACTTTGACGGGCTTGTCGTCCACGAGCAGGCTGACCTCGGAGATCTTGAGGTTCCGAAGATAGATCCCGCTCTTCTCCTTTGCGGAGAAAGTGATGAACCTCGGTTTGGGCGAATCGGCCTGGAGAGAGGCAAGGAGAAGGGCGACCGGAAGGAGGTTCAAGGCTCGTTTCATCAACGGTATTATAGGCGTTTCCGACCGGGCGTGCGTCCCGTCGAACCCAGAACCCCGAACCCCATAACCCAGAACCCCGAACCCTATTCCTCCAGATGCTCTTGTCTGAGCGCTTCGGAGAGGTTCCTCAGTTTGTGAGATAGCTGACGCTGTTTCTTGTTCAAATACAACAGGTACATCAGCAGTATCGTCCAGATCACTGTGTACCCGGCGAACAGATAGCCGTTCATCTTGCTACTCGCTCCTTTCGCGTACTGCCTGTGCCATTTCTTCTGTCGCCGTCTGCTGTAGCCGCATAGCCGTCCTCAGAAACAGCAGGGTGAAGTAGAGGACAGTGAAAGCTGCGACAGCGATGAGCATGGCTTGAACCATCTCGGGTTCCAGGCTGGCCCCTGTACGCGTAATCACCACGGGGTGGATCGTCCGCCACCACCTGACCGACAAAAACACAATCGGAACATCAATAAAGCCAATAATGCCGAAAACAGCCGCGAACCGTGCCCGTTTTTCGCCCTCGGGCAAGCTCGAGCGGAGCGCGAAATAAGCCACGTAAATGAGCCAGAGAACGAGCGTTGTGGTGACTCTCGGGTCGCCCCAGGGCCACCAGGTGTTCCAAATCGGCTTCGCCCAGATGGGACCGGTGGTCAGCACAATCGTGGTGAAGATGATTCCGACCTCCGCCGAGGCAGCACCGAGCTCATCCCAGAACGGGCTGCGTCGCCAGAGATAGATGATCCCGGCCACAAAAACCACGAAGAAGGCAAAAAACGCCGTCCAGGCGGATCCCACGTGGAAATAGAAAATCCGTTGCACCTCCCCCATGACCCGTTCCGTTGGGGCATGAAGAAAGGCGGCCCATAACGCGACGACGCCAACCACGTAGAGGGGAACGAGAAGCCAGGCAGTCCACCTCAGGTATCGGTCGGCTGTCCGTTGAAAACGATCGCTACTCTCCAACCACATAATCGAAGACCAGGAAACCTGCCGCAATGAAGATCACATCGAACGCTACCACGAGCTGCAACCACTTGCCAACAGTTGAAAAATCATGATGTATCAACACTTCGCGGGTCGCGTTTACGGCTGCAAGAATTATAGGGACTATGATCGGGAAAAGCAAAATGGGCAGCAACACCTCCCGAATCCTCACGTTGCTCACCATCGCCGCGAACACTGTACCGACCGCGGTGAAGCCGGCTCCGACGAGGAACATAAAGAGAATCACCCATAGGAAGCTGGCCTCGGGGGCAAAGTTAAAGAAGACCGCAAACACAATCAGTATCACGAGATCGATGACCAACAGGAAAAGCCAGTTAGCGAGGAGCTTGCCCAGGAAGAGGAACCCCCGGTCCATCGGCGAAAGCACTATTCCCTGCAGTGTCCCTTCTTCCATTTCCGCCTGAAATGATCGGTTCAGCTGGATCATGCCCGGGAAAAGAAGGGCCACCCAGAGAATCCCGGGAGAGGCGTCTCGCGTGGACGCACTGCCGGGGTCGAAGGCAAAGTTGAAAACGATGAGGATAAGAACCGCAAAGAACAGCGTGGTAAGAAAGGCTTGTCGGGATCGATACTCGATTCGAAGGTCCTTGACGGCCAGCAGCCAGATCA
>RPQK01000622.1 GCA_003819755.1 Acidobacteriota bacterium
CGGCAAAGGCCAGCAGTGTGCCGATCAATCCCGAGACGGCGGCAAGCACGACGCTTTCCGTGAGCAGCTGCCGCACGATCCGACCGGCGTTCGCTCCAAGCGCAGCGCGAACGGCCATCTCGCGCGCACGAGCGGTGCTGCGCGCCAGCGAGAGGCTTGTGACGTTGGCAGCGGCGATGAGGAACACGCAAAACACCGCGCCGCCGAGCATCCACAACGCCAACCGCGATTGCGGTCCAACCACGTAGAGACTCAATGGGACGACGCCGATGCCCTGGCTCCTTTCGGCCGCTGGCAATTGATCGTTCAGGCGGCGGGCGACTGCGCTCATCTCCGCCTGGACCTGGTCGAACGTCACGGTCGGTCGGAGTCGTCCAACGACGAACCACGTTTCTGCGCCGCGCACGGTCCGGCGGCTCGGGTGCGGCTCCCACACGTCTGCATCGAGCCTCGCGATCTGGAAATCAGCAGGGAGGATGCCGATGATCTGGCAAGGAAAGCCATTGAGCACAAGGGTGGCGCCGAGCGCATCGTGCGAGCCTCCGAATCGCGCTTGCCAGAAGCGATGACTGATCAGAACCAGCCGTTGCCGCTGCTCGGCTTCTTCGGTCGAAAAGCCGCGCCCCAGGACGGGCCGGACGCCGAGGAGTGGAAGCAGGTTGGGGGACATGCTCGCGCCGACGATCTGCTCCACGCCGTCAACTCCGGTCAGCATCGTGGACACGGTATCGAAAGTGGCCATATCCGCGAAGCTCTGACTTTGACTCCGCCACTGTTCGACATCCCAAAGTGCCGATCTGCCCTCGCGAAGCTTCTGGGTCAGATCCTCGGTCCACAACATCGCCAACTGTTCCGGCGACCGATATGGAAGGGGCCGGAGCAGAACGGCATTCAGGACGCTGAAGATTGCGGTATTGGCGCCAATCGCCAGCGCCAGCACCGCTACCGCGGTCATCGTGAATCCAGGACTCTTTCGGAGAGTCCGCACCGCGTATCGTAAGTCCTGCGCCGTCGTCTCGACCAGCGCGAACGTCCTTCGTTCACGGTACGTTTCCTTCATACGCTCCAGGCCTCCGAAGCTGCGCATCGCCGCATATCGAGCCTCTGCCGAATTCATGCCAGCTTTGAGGTTGTCCTCAATTTGCATCTCCAGGTGAAATCGAACTTCCTCATCCAGTTCGCGCTCCAGCCGCTTGTGTTCAAACAGCCCACGCAGCCGAGCGGCAAACACGGTGGCCCAACTCATCCGCGCTCCTCCGTCAAGCTCCTCGGGTCAAAGTCAAGGAAACGTTCAATCGTTGACGACATGCGCCTCCAATCTTCGGTTTCCTTGGCGAGTCGTCTCCGCCCGGCAGCGGTAATGGAGTAGAATTTGGCCCTACGGTTCTTCGCCGAGGCCCCCCACTTGGAGGAAATCCATCCTTCCTGCTCCATGCGCAACAGAGCCGGATAAAGAGTGCCCTGGTTAAGTTGCAGCACATCCTTGCTGATCTGCTCGATCCGGCGCGCAATGCCGTAACCGTGCAGCGGTCCGAGTGCCTCCAGCGTCCGTAGAACGAGGAGAATCAGCGTGCCCTGAAGAACATCCGCCTTATCTGTACGGTCATTGTTCATTAGGTAACCTACAGGAATAGGATACTCCCATGTTCCTGTAGGTTGTCAACGTTCTTAACCCCCGCGGCTAACAGTTAAACGAGACGAGCGCCCTGACTCTTTCCTGAGGCCAACCATAAGATTCCCGTGCCCAATACCGTACGAAACCTAGTCGACCCGGGATCTGGGTGCTAGGGTTATTTCCTGTCACCAACGAAGACGAACCAAGGGTAGAGTTCGTGTTCGTTCGTGGACTAGGAGTTTAGGAGTCATATGTCCATTCATCGAAGAACACTCTTATTACAGGTGGTTTTGTCTACTGGACTCTTCGCCCTCGGCGCCGATTTCACAATGAAGGTCACCGACAACGGGTACCTCGATACACAGGGCTTCAGCGTCATCCTCTATCACAGTACATTCCACCCCGTTTTCGTTGATCAGAAAACCACAGCCATGGAGATGATTCTCCATGGCCATCGCATTGCCACCAACGGGGACGTGCGCCTCTTGCCCACGCCGGAACAGTGGGACCTGGTCGCCAAGCTCAATTCGAAGGAGGCCGACAAGGCGAACAATCGGCTGACCGCCCTGCTTTCGTTTCCTGACTACCAGGTGGATTACCGGCTGGAAGTGGCCGCTGAGCCGGGTGGCGTCCGGGTGAGTGTGAACCTCGACAAACCGCTTCCGGAGAGGCTCGTCGGGCGGGCGGGTTTTAACCTGGAGTTTTTGCCGTCTGCTTATGTCGGCAAGGCCTACGCTCTCGACGACACTGTCTTCGGTGTGTTTCCGCGAATTCCGCAGGACCCGATGGTGAAAGTCCCGCCGGCGGCCGACGACCCGAAGAAGCTGCCGTACCAGGAGGAATGGGACAAGGAGAAAGGTTACACGCAGCCGCTGCCTTTCGCTACCGGACAGAGCATCACGCTCTCCGTGGACGACCCGGCCTATCGCGTGAAGGTGAACTCGGAGACGGCGCCTCTGTCCCTTTACGATGGACGTAACCGCGCTCAGAACGGCTGGTTCGTCCTGCGCACTCTGATCTCCGCCGGCAAGACTGAAGGCGCCGTGGTGTGGCATATCCGCCCGGATGTCATTCCGAATTGGACGCGGCCGCCGATGGTGGCGCACAGCCAGGTGGGCTACGCGCCCGACTTCCCGAAGGTCGCGGTGATCGAGTTGGACCCGAAGTTCGAGGCGCCCAGGACGGCAAAGGTTCTGCGGCTGACCGAGGACGGGGCCTATAGGCAAGTTTTCGAGGGCCCGGTCTCGGACCCCACCCCGTGGATGAGATACGTGTATTCGAAGTTCGACTTCTCGTCGGTTAAAGATCCCGGCCTCTACGTGATCGAGTACGCTGGACAGCGGACCGACGTTTTCCCGATCGCCAAAGACGTCTACAGCAAGACGTGGCAAAACAGTCTGGACGGTTTTCTCGCCGTGGAGATGGACCACGTTTCGGTGCGCGAGGGCTACCGCCTCTGGCACGGCGTTTCGCATATCGATGACGCCCGCCAAGCGCCTCCGAATGAAAAGCACTTTGATGGGTGGTCGATGGGCGAGAACCTCGATTCTCCTTTCGCAGCGGGCCAGCATATTCCCGGACTGAACGTCGGCGGATGGTTTGACGCAGGAGACTTCGACATCCAGACGCCGAGCCAATTCGCGGTCATTCAGGACCTGGCCCTGGCCTATAAGGAATTCGATCTCCAGTGGGACCAACTCACGGTAGACGAAAAGGCCCGCTCAGTGGAAATGCACAGGCCCGACGGGGTGCCGGATGCGGTCGAGCAGGTGAAACACGGCGTTCTCCAGATACTGGCGCAGATCAAGGCCATCGGGCACCCGATCCCCGGCATCAATGAGCCCACGTTGAGGCAATACACGCACCTGGGCGACGGCGCATCCAAGACGGACGGCCGCATCTATTCGGACAAGCTGGGACCGTACGAGGTTGATGGGAACTTCTCCGGCGCCCCGGACGACCGCTGGGCCTTCACGACAAAGTCGGCGATGCTCCAATACGGCGCCGCCGCCTCGCTGGCCGCCGCGTCGGTGACGCTGAAGGGCTGGGATGACGCCCTGGCCAAAGAGTGCCTGGATGCCGCCGTCAAGCTCTGGGAGGAGGAGCACGCCAATCCAACCCCGGCACCGCAGCGTCCGGGTGGCGGCGGCCCTCGCGGGATGGGCCAGACGATGGAATGGAGGGCCGCGCTGGAGTTGTTGATCGCGACCAATGGCGGCGAGGAGTACAAGAAACGGCTGCTTGAGATTCTCCCTGCAGTTCTCCAGCGGTTCGGGTTTGGCGGCTGGACCGCGGTACGCGCCCTGCCTTACATGGACGGTGCTTTCAAGAAACAACTCGAAGAGGCGGTAAAGGCCTATGTGCCCCAGTTAGACAAAGAACTGGCCGCCACTCCATTCGGCGTACCGCCGAGTCTCGGTACCTGGGGCGGATCGGGGAGCGTACTCGACCTCGGAGTGAGAATGTACTTTCTGCACAAGGCTTTCCCGGAGATCGTAGGCAAGGACTACACGCTTCGCGCCGCCAATTACATCCTGGGCACGCATCCGTATTCGAGCACTTCGTACGTGTCGGCCGTCGGGACCTCCTCGAAGCTGAAAACCTATGGCAACAACCGCGCCGACAACACGTTCATTCCCGGCGGTGTGATCCCCGGCTACATCATCATCAAGCCGGATTTCCCGGAGTGCATCGACGACTTTGGATTCCTGTGGTTCGAGGACGAATGCGTCATCGGCGGCGCCAGCAAGTGGATTCTGGCCGCGAACGCGGCCGACGCGCTTGTGAGGAAGTGAAGGCGGCGCTAAGGGCTTGCGACTCGAAGGAAGGCGCCGGGTTACCAACGTAGGGTGGGTTTCGAACCCGCCCTGAAAAAGCATCGGGCGGGTTCGAAACCCACCCTACGTCGGTAACCGGCGGTGTGGAAAGCAGAGTTATTCCGTATCTTCCACAACTTCGATGGCATTCACGCAGGCCATCTTGGTAATGGGAACGAAGCTTATGACGATCTTGCCCTGGGCATTGGGACGAATTCCGGAAAACTGCCGGTCCAGAGGCTGGCCTTCTCCGCCCGCTTCCTTGAAGATGTCGAAGTCCTTCAACAGGGCGAGTCCGTTACAGTACACGTCAAAGACACGACTGGCCTGTCCGCCCACGCCAGTATTACCAGCGCCGTAGTGAGCCTCGCAGAACTTCAACGTTATGCGATAGCGCCCG
>RPQK01000623.1 GCA_003819755.1 Acidobacteriota bacterium
TTCCTGATCTCTTGCCTCGATCGCCACCGCGACTGGGCCGTCGTGATCTGTCTCGTAGGAGGCGGGCAGGAGATCAACACCGGCGAGGCAGGGATCGGCGAGTGGATCGATTCACTCAAGCGGGCGTTCCCGGACTGGCAGGTCTTTGCCTCCGCGAATCTGACCGACACCGAGTATGGCGCAGGCATCGTCGTGGAAACGCTCCGGTGTGATCCCCGGGCTCGCTTCGAGCCGGATCTTCACCTCGCCACCTCCGTACGGTCATTCCGCACTGAAAGAGTGTCGCAGCTCGTCAAGCAGATCCTGGACCTCGATAGAGCGGGAGCGTGTGAGACACTCAGGCTGGTCGCGGACAAGTATCCGATCGTCTTGACCCGTGACCTAAAGACGGCGCGTCGCTGGCTTAGGGATCAGGCTCGCGGGACGGAACGCTACGGGATTCTCGTCTCCTCACAGGCGGAACGGTTGAAGCCGTACGCCGTGGACGTAAAGTCTCCGGTAAACCCGGTGCATTGGTTCCTGAACGGCAAATATGATGTCCGGTCCTCGTACTACCTGGAGGACGTCGCGACAGAGTTCCACGTCCAAGGATTGGAGCTTGATTGGGCCTGCGTGGCTTGGGATGCCGACTTCCGGTACTCGGGAGCCAACTGGCAGCATTGGGCATTCAAGGGAAAGCGCTGGTTGCGGATCCGACAGCCGGAACGGATGCGCTACCAGAAGAATGCGTACCGGGTCCTGTTAACGCGTGCTCGGCAGGGGATGGTCGTGGTTGTGCCGGAGGGCGATCGAGAAGATCCTACACGCGTGCCCGACTACTACGACGCCACTTTTGATTATCTCAAGTCGCTCGGACTTCCTCTGATCTCGTAACTCGCTCTACTTGACGCGCGATGAGTCAGTTGGGTCTCAGCAACAATTGTGCGCGCGTCTTGTGAACCGAGATAGCCATGAAGATAGGAAATCTGAGCCTTCGAGCGGATGCTGTCTCCATCTCCACCGGAAAGAGTGATCAACAAATCGGTCAGCGAGTCGGGAGTGTAGGGAACGACGAGACAGTTTTCTTGAGTCATTGGTCAGAGGGTGAATGGCTGATGAAGCTTCTCTCTTTCGACTCGGGACGCTTCAGTAATCGCGGCGACTGTCGCGTTTGCTCGCTGTTGGGATTCATCAAGCTTCTGAACACCCTCTTTTGAGGCGAGGAATTTCTCAATTCGAGCAACAGCCTTCTCGTAAGTCTTTTGTCCGTTTGTCTTAGCGGTTGTCATCGTTCTCCCTGATTGGCCGCACGATACCAGAATGGTCTGCTATCCGCAACCCGATGTCATTTTGACCTGTTTCGACGCTTATGCCTTTGTGGACCTGAGTTAAGTATAGCTGAGAAGTCCCTCATCGGTTTCGCGGGTATAGAAGCTCTCGAAGTACTAGGGGATCTACAGACCCCGGTTTGCTCCATGCGGGAGAGGCGAGCAGAGACAGACTTGAGAGACCCTCTACCATGCGCCTCCCCGGGGCGATGCCATAGCACCAGGTCTGATCGGGGTCATGCCGGCCAGCTATAATCCGCCTTCGAATGAAAAACCAATACGTTGGCGACATTAATGACTATCGGAAGTACGGTCTTCTGCGGGCACTTACGGGAAACGGGAAGCTGCGATTGGGCATTTGCTGGATGTTGACGCCGGATGATCAAAAGGCGGACGGATCAAGGACGACGTACCTCCAGCGATCTCCTCAGTACAGGAGGTTTGATCCCGAGCTGTTTGACCGGTTGGCAACATGGGTCGGATCCGGGACGAGAGGAATAGACTTCGTGGAGGGATCAGGTCTCCTTCCCGGCGCGCTTTTCCACAGCGAACTGATACCGGACGACGGTCTCGGCCGCAGGACTTTCTTCGATGCCGCTTTCAAAACTGTGGCAGAAGCCGAATTGGTCTTCTTTGATCCAGACAATGGTTTCGAGATCGACTCGTGCCGGCCGGGACAGAAAGGTTCCAACAGATATCTGTGCTGGAACGAAGCACAGTCTTGCTTCGATCGCGGTCAGTCGGTGATCGTTTATCAACACTTTGCCAGAGAAAACCGAGAGCTCCATACCCAACGGCTCGCAGGACCGAGCGTGGTGTTTGAGAGGTGCCTCTTGACCTCGAGCGGCCACAGCTCGTCCTCCGCGCCAGTCCCCGGGACACGGATGTATCCATCTGGGTGGTCGCCGGCGCTGGATTCGGGTTCGTAGGTGAACCCGAATCCGGTTGATTCGGCAAGAGCTCGGACAGCACGCTCAAGGTGGTCTCGTTTTTCCGGGTCCGGCGGCTGGCGTTGACTGTTTTTCATGCACGCCCTTCTCGGCTCGGCTGAACTGCTTCCCTGTTCTTTGGTCCCTTTTTCTTCAAACAAAAGAGAGCCGGTGTTCAGAATTGCAACATGTTCATAAATGATGAAGCCAAGTCAAAATGAACAGAGGGCCAATTCCGGTTGAAATATGGTTGAAGTTATAAAAGTGCGGCTGTAAGTAGTTGCAAAGTCAGCTAGTTAGGAGTCTGGCGGAGAGGGGGGGATTCGAACCCCCGGTGCGGTTTTATCCGCACAACTGCTTAGCAGGCAGCCCTGTTCGACCACTCCAGCACCTCTCCGGCTGTGGGCAGGCTGGTCGCGGAAGGTTGTATTGTAGCATGGAATCTGCGAGGCGGTTAAAAGCGGAACGCCGGCGTTACGCCGACGTTCCTAACCGGGCGAACAGAACAACTTACCGGATCTTCATGGTCACGTCTTTTTCCAGGCGGAAGCTGAATTTGTGCTCCGGCAGGAACTCGACTTGTTTTCCCTTGGTCGCCAGGACTCCGGCGGTTCCTGCACCACCACCCACTGCGCCGCCGATCGCAGCGCCCTTCTTGCCTCCCGCAATCGCGCCAATCGCTGCTCCTATCGCCGCTCCAGCACCGATCGTCTTGGCGTCGCGCGCCTTGGTGTTTTCGGCCTGGACACTGATGTCACCGGTATCGATCGCGTAACGATCCTCGCCGACCTTGATCGCCGTCAGGACCAGAGACATGCGCGCCAGTCCCTTGACCTTTCCGGAGCCGGCCACATCACTGACTTTGCCGGTAACCTGGCTACCCTTGGGCGCCAGCATCTGGCCGTCGACGATCAGGTCGCGGTCAAGGATGGCCTTGAAAGTATCTCCGACCTCGTTGGTAGCCGAGCTCAGTTGATCGTCAAGCCGCACGTCGATCACAGTCCCCTCGGCGAGAAGCGCGGTCGTCGGCTTGGGTGGAGGCGGAGGCGTTGCCGGAGTGTTTCGAGCCGACCCCAGGGAGTTGTCGGCAGGCGCTCCCGCACCGCCGTCCATTCTCCGTGACGGAGAAGGCGGAACGATCGGCTCTGACCCGCGGGCCGCATTTTCGTCATTCCTCGGTTGCGCAACCGGCGGAGGCGTATACGTCTCCTCAGTCGGCTTCGGGGTTCGCCGCGTCGTTCGCTGTTGCGTCCGCGGACGTTCGGCCGGCGGCGCCGGGGTCTCGGCTGGAGCCGGTTCATTCGCCTGGTAATCCGGCGGAGGCGTTTCGGCCTGAGCCTGCTGCTGTTCGGGCTGCGTCGGAGGCGGCGGAGCCATTTCGACCTTCTGCTGTTCTTCTTTAGGCGCTTCCGAACGGCTGCAAGCGACCGGGATGACCAACAGTAAAGCCAGTAGAAGCAATTTTTTGATCCACATAAGAACTCCCTTTAATTCTCCGGTAAGATGTCCTTCATTATGATGGACTCCCCTAGAGCAAAGTTTCAAATTGACACGACGGCTATCGCCGAGGCCCGAAAGCTCCTTGCGCCGTACATTCGAACCACCCCGGTCTTGCCGTCGACATTTGACTCAAATGTCTTCTTGAAGGCTGAAACTCTTCAGGTTACGGGTTCTTTCAAAGTGAGAACCGCTTTTTCCCAACTCCTGCACTTGTCTGCGGAAGCCGCCTCCCGCGGCATCGTGACCACCAGCTCCGGAAACTTCGCTATTGCCACCGCCTATGCCGGGCACCGACTCCGAGTGTCAACAAGAATAGTCATGATGAGGTCGGCCAATCCCGTGAAGATGGCCAGAACCAAGCGGTGGGGTGGAGAGATTGCGCCCTGTGACGACCGGTTTGAAGCGAGAGCTGAAGTGTTGGCGGAAATTGTTCGCAACGAAGGCCGGACCGAGATTGCGCCTTACGACCATCCTCACGCGGTGCTCGGGAGCACGACGCTCGGGGCGGAAATCGTCGAGCAGTTCCCGGAGGTTGAGAACATCGCTGTCCCGATCAGCGGAGGCGGACTCATCGCCGGAGTGGCGGTCGGGGCCAAGACCCTGAAGCCCCGCGTCCGTGTCTGGGGAGTCCAGCCCGACGGCTCGAACGCCACCTACCTCTCTTTCAAAGTCCGGGACTATCGCCAGATCGACAAGGCTCGAACCATCGCAGACGGTCTCGGGGTCACCAAGCCCGGCCAGGTGACGTTCCCGCTCATACTCCAGTATGTCGACGACGTGGTGACCGTGTCGGAAGCCGCGATTCTTGAAGCCGTTAGACACTTGCACGAGGAGGAGCGGCTGGTCGTTGAACCATCGGGCGCCGTTACGCTGGCGGCGGTCATGCACGCGGATATCCCCAGGAGGAACACGGTTTTAGTGCTGAGCGGTGGGAATATCGCACCGGAGGTGTTGAAGCAGGCCCTGGAGATGCCAACCCCGTGATTCTTTTTATCCACGAATTACACGGCGCGGCGTAGCCGCAACCAAAAGCCTGCCCGATGAAGAAGAAAGACAGAATGTCGAATATCGAATATCGAATATCGAATGTCGAA
>RPQK01000624.1 GCA_003819755.1 Acidobacteriota bacterium
CGCGCTTCATCCCCGTGGGTTTCAACCCGCCCTGAAAAAGCACCGGGCGGGTTCGAAACCCACCCTACGTTGCCATCCCGCGATCACGAACCTCGCTGGTTCCAAGATGTGTAGAAAGGCCTGCATGGCCGACGCACTCCAAAAAAGCCTGCCACCTTTGGCACACGACTTGCTAGTCTCGAGATCAGCAAGAGCGGGGTTTGAAGGTGCAACATGTCAAGGGGACCAGCAGACAGGTCAAGACAGGAGGAGCAAGATGACCAGCGGTAACTCTCTGCCGGCCATACTCCTGGCCCTGTTTCTGGTCACGGGAACCGAGTGCATGGATGCACCTTCTTTCGGATACGCAACTCCCCGGGCGGCTCTGCACGGTGTCCTGGTCACCTTGTCTGACCCCCTGGACAGTATCGGGCACATGTCGAATGCCTTCGAGAGTGTCCTCAACCTGCGCAGATCCGCCGAAACCTTTCGAGCCTCGCTCTTGCGCTTGCGCCACAGAGGCCACGTCGAGCTGCAGTTGATCGTTTCAGACTTGGAAAACCAGATACGGCCGGTTGCAGCAACGCTGCTGGACGAAGCGGCATACATTGTAGACCGGGATGCCGCCCGCCGTTCTTCCTTCCGGAGACCCGTGGTGAGCGTGCCCGTGAACGATCACATCGACACCGTGTCGATCCAGGGCGCTGGCCAGGCGGGATGAACCCAGGAACGGAAAGAGCTCCGGAGATTCTCCCTCCAAAGTCTGCTTGACCGGCGAATAGTGAAGGACAGCTACCTTTTTTGGCGTCTGAAGCTTGGCGACGGAGTTCTCCAGTCGCACTGACTCGTCGATCCCGATTCGAATGAAGTCCTTTATCGCACGCTCGCCAAACGGCTGGACCAACTTGTCGTCGAAGCCGCCGCAGAAGCCCTTCGCGCCGAGGAACCCGATGCCCTGAACCTCCACGACGTTGCCTTCGAGAACCATGATTCCGGTGTCGGCGAGCATGGTGCACAATTCGTCCGAATGGTCGTTCTCGTGATCATGGTTTCCGAGAATCGCGAGGATCGGCAAGGACAACTGCTTGAGCTCGTTGAGCAGAACGGCCATTTCGGCTGGAAGACCGGTATCGGTAAGGTCACCCGCCAGCAAAAGCAGGTCGGCCTGGTCCTGAACTCCGTCAAGCAAAGGCGCGATAGTCGAGTTCACACGGCAATGGAAATCAGCAATTGCGGCGATCCTCAAGCTGCGTCTCCCTTCCTCTGAGTGTAAGGCCTCAAGTCCCGCGGGTCGGTATAGCCCCAGTCGATTATGTCGACCGCAAATGAGAACGAATCGAGCAGGGTGCCGAAACAAACGCGATCTCTCGCCGTCGACCACGAACCGGCGCGGACCTGGTCGAATAGTTCAGACATCAGACCCTGAGGGATATAGCTCGCATGCCCCGGGTAAACAAAATTGAAGAAAATGAAGTGCCAGAGGAGGAGTATCCGAAACTGGCCCAGCCGATTGGCTATCCGCTCCCAATCGACCTTCCCCTCGGTGCATCGTATCAGGTGAGCAATATCGCCGCCGTCGAACCGGTCCCGCACGGCAATAAAGATTTTCGAGACAATAAGCTCCTCGAGGCGAATCAACGGCGCCTGCTCTCCTGCAACCTCGATTCCCTTGTCGCTCTTCACAAAGTCATCGTCAAATTCGACTCTTCCGTTAGCCATTCCGAAAATCAGGTCGACGAAGTAAGGTTCCTTGCGCGCTTTTGATAACCAGTGGGCCTCGAGGATCTCCGTTTCATAACCCGCTTTAGCCAAGGCCGCGAGCGCCGCGTCGAGGTTGCCCGGTCGAATGAAGACATCCAGGTCCTTGGTGTTGCGCCACAGTCCAGTGTACGCGTGAAGCGCAAAGGCGCCGGACAGGACGTAGGGAATTCGGGATTCATTCAAGATCTTGATAGCCTCGCTATAGACGCCCGCCTGTTCCGGTTCCAGCTGGATCGCCCGCTCGCGCGCAAAGCCATCGCCTTTTTGCCTCTGAAACTCCGCAGGGACCGCCATCCGGACCATCCTCCTTGGTTCTTAAATGAATGCGAATAAGTGGGTGCGAAAAGTGCCAGCAGTTGCTGAGATCTAGTTCTAGCCTAACTTTTCGGAGGGGAGATGTCGACAGGCTGGCCCTGCGGTCGACAAACGGTGACCCGCTTCACCTTGCTTATTCTCCTTGCCTTTTACACTGAGGCGGGCAGAAAGTATGCACGTGAAGCGCCTCGTCCATTGTCTGTTGCTGATCTTCCTGTTCTTCGGGGGTGTCAGTCCCGCTCTGGCCGGTCAGGATACAGACAAATATAACCGAAAACTGAACGAGATCGAGGTCAAGCGCTTCAAAGACCGCCAGAAACTCGAAGCCGAATACCTGAAGCTGTTTCAAAAGAAGGAATCGCCCGACCTCAAAAAGCTTCAGAAAAAGCTCGATGAGTTCCGCCGCAAGCTGGAAAACGTCGACAAGAAGTACTACCGCCGGCTCCAGAAGATCGAACGGGAAAGGGCAAAAGAGGGTTAGTAAACAGAAAGGACCTCAAGGACCTCAAAGACCTCAAGGACGGAAATCCTGCCCGTCCTTGAGGTCTTTGAGGTCCTTGAGGTCCTTTCTGTTTAGTCTCTTACGTTCCCTTCTGGTACGACGCCCTGATCGCCTGGTAAACCAACGCTCTGAATTTGCCGTGATCGTCCAGGTTCCCAGCGGGCATCATTTGGGTCATAAAAACGGCCACCAGACGTTCGGCCGGGTCCACCCAATAGACGGTATGATAAGCCCCGCCCCACCCGAAGGCGCCTACTGATCCCGGTTCCCCGGTACGTCCGAGGTGCTCGGTCACCCAGAAGCCCAGGCCGAATCCCTGGCGGTCGCTGTACAGGCTGCCGACGTGATTCACCGTCATCAGCTCGACAGTCTTCGGGCTCAGTATTCTCGCTCCTTCGAGCTCGCCGCCGTTCAGCATCATCTGCAGGAAGCGCGCATAGTCCTCGGCGGTCGCGAGGAGCCCCGCGCCTCCCGAATACGACATTCGGGGGCCCGAGACGTAAAAGTTCTTGTCTGCGGGCTCGACCAGCTCGATCTTGCCGTTCTTCAGACCGTAAACCGGGGTGAACCGGCTGACCTTCTCCGGCGGAAGATAGAAATGCGTGTCGACCATCTTGAGGGGTTGAGTAATCCTGGTTCGGACGAAGTCGGCCAGGCTCATCCCCGATGCCACTTCAACCACGTAACCGAGGATGTCGGTGTTGTAGCCATAGATGTATTTCTCGCCAGGATGCGCGTCGAACGGCAAGGTGGCCAGCTTCTTGATCGATTCGCCAATCGGCATTTGCTTCTGAGTGAAATTCCAGCCTTGAAGCTGGGCGGCCTTGTAGAGATCCGCGGCCGGCCCGGACCCGTAAGAGATCCCGGCAGTGTGGGTGAGGAGATCGCGAATCGTAATTTCCCTCTTGGCCGGAACCGTCACATACCCTTCGGCTCCCTTTTCGTCCGACTTCACGGCCACCCGGGTGTTCTTGAACTCAGGAATGAACTTCGAAACGGGGTCGCCCAGGACTAAGCGGCCTTCTTCCATGAGGATCATGATGGAGACGCTGGTCAATGCCTTCGACTGCGACGCGATCCGGAAAATCGCATCCTGTGGCATCGGCGTCCCTTTCTCGACATCCAGCTTTCCGAGGCTTTTCTCGTAGACGACGTTGCCGTTTCTGAGCAGCAGCATCACGACGCCGCCCAGCCTGGCCTGATCGACGTATTGCTGCATGACCGTCCCGATTCGGGCGAGCCGGTCTGCTGACATCCCGGCTTTCTCGGGGTCGGTTCTGGGAAGTTTCTGGCCCAGGAGCACCGATGAAAACAGGCAAAAAACGAGGAGAATGGAAGCGAGTCTGCGAGTCATTTTGCGATTCATGGCCAGTAGTGTAGCGCAGAGCCGGGAAGGGAAAAACTGCTGACCGCCCCGGTCAGTGGGTCAGTCGGTCAGTCGGTCAGCCGTGAAGTTTCACGGCTTCCGCTGTATCATGCCCCAATGATTATCGGAACTCTGGGTATACTCGCTCTTCTTGGGTTTTGGGCTTCGAATGCTCCTCTGGACGGGGACAACATGACCATCAACGACATTGTCGCGCCCGGCACCGAGTACCAGGTTTTGGGCACCGGTTACGGGTTTTGTGAAGGCCCGGCGGTGGACCGTCAGGGCAACGTCTACTTTTCGGACGGGAAAAACAACTCGATTCACTTCTATCGCCCTGGAAATCCGGTCGAGCTCTTCGTAAACGACAGCACGGATGCCAACGGCATGATGTTCAACAACAAGGGCGAGCTTGTCGTGTGTGAAGGAGCCGCCTTCCAGATCGTTGCATTTGATGTGAAGGCCAAGAAAAAGCGGGTACTGGCAAAAGAGTTCGAGGGACTCAGGTTTAACGAGCCCAACGACCTGACGGTCGACGGCCAGGACGGGTTTTACTTCACCGATCCAAACTACCGGCACCACGGGCAGGAAACGGTCAGGAAAGAAGACGCCTACTACGTCTCGTCCGATGGAAAGATCAGCCGAGTGTCGACCGTGTGCCAAAAACCAAACGGTATTCTGCTCTCGCCCGATAACAAGATCCTTTATCTGGCTGATAACCGGGGCAAAGCCATCTACAAGTACGACGTGAAGGGTCCAGGACAGTTGGCCAACGAAACGCGCTGGGCAGAGTTGACTGCCGGCCCGGACGGCATGACTTTGGACGAGCGGGGGAACCTCTATATCGGAGGTGGTCCTGCCGGAGTCCTGGTTTACTCGCCGGATGGCAAGATGATCGGAACG
>RPQK01000625.1 GCA_003819755.1 Acidobacteriota bacterium
GAGGCTTTTCTCTGTGTCCTCCGTCTCTCTGTGGTCAAATCGTCTTCGATCATCCGCAACTCTGCCATCGATTTTCCTCTACCTGGATAACGTCACGTAAACGTATCCGTTACGGTGACCGGGAATGGATCCCTTCACCAGCAGAAGCCGGTTTTCACTATCGATGTCCACAACCTCGAGATGCCGGACTTTGACCTTTTCACCGCCCATCCGGCCCGCCGCCCTCATTCCTGGAAAGACTCGGCTCGGCCAGGCGCTCGCGCCGATCGAACCAGGGGCTCGATGAAACATCGAGCCGTGGGTCGCCGCCCCTCCACGGAAGTGATGGCGTTTGATGACCCCCTGAAAGCCCTTCCCGATGCTGCGTCCGCTCACGTCCACCACATCGCCGATCTGGAACACGTTCTCGACCAGGATCTGGTCACCCACTTCCGGTTCCGTCTCGGCTCCCTCTCGCATCCGGAATTCCTTGATCAACCGGGTAGGAGGGATGTCCTTGTTCTGTCGTTCCCCAGCCTTCTTGAAATGGCCCGCAACCGGCTTGTTTACGCGGACCTTGCGAGTCTCCACCAGACCCAGCTGGATGGCTGAGTATCCGTGTTTCTCCGCATTCTTCTTCTCGACGACCACGCAGGGACCGGCTTGAATCACGGTCACAGGCACGGAATTCCCCTGATCGTCGAAGATCTGCGTCATTCCCATTTTTTTACCAATCAGACCCTCAACCATGGTGCTATTCCTTCTCTGCTCCAAAGGCCTTGATTTCCACATCAATGGCAGCGGGTAAATCCAGCTTCATCAATGCGTCCACCGTCTGCGGAGTCGGCTCAAGAATGTCGACCATGCGCTTGTGCGTGCGGATTTCGAACTGCTCACGAGACTTCTTGTCGACGTGGGGAGAGCGCAAAACCGTGTATCGGCTGATCCTGGTCGGCAGCGGAATGGGACCAGAAACCCGGGCCCCGGTGCGCTTCGCGATCTCCACGATCTCAGTCGTGGACTGATCCAGTACCCGGTGATCGTACGCCTTCAGCCTTATCCTTATCTTCTCGTTGATCATGCTGCTCCTGTCATCGCGGAAATTCGCGGAATAACGCGGATTTCCGCGGAATTCCGTGTTCTTCCGCGTGTTCCGCGTTACTCGATGATTTCTGCAATGGCTCCGGCACCGACCGTGCGTCCGCCTTCGCGGATAGCGAAGCGCAATCCCTTCTCCATGGCGATCGGAGTGATCAGCTCGATGGTCATCGTGATGTTGTCGCCCGGCATCACCATTTCCACGCCTTCAGGCAAAGTCGCCACCCCGGTCACGTCCGTCGTCCGAAAGTAAAACTGCGGCCGGTAGCCCGTGAAAAACGGCGTGTGCCGCCCGCCCTCTTCCTTCGTCAATACGTACGCTTCCGCCTTGAACTTCTTGTGCGGCGTGATCGAGCCCGGCTTCGCGATGACCTGCCCGCGCTCCACTTCTTCCTTGTCCGTGCCGCGCAGCAGCAGACCCACGTTATCGCCCGCCTGACCCTCATCGAGCATCTTCTTGAACATCTCGACGCCCGTCACGATGCGCTTGACCGTGTCCCGGATCCCGACGATCTCGATTTCCTCGCCGACCTTCACCTTGCCGCGCTCCACGCGTCCGGTCACGACCGTGCCGCGCCCGCTGATCGAGAAGATGTCTTCGATCGGCATCAGGAACGGCTTGTCGATTTCCCGTTTCGGCAGCGGCACATAGCTATCGACCGCCTCCATCAGGTCCAGGATCGCCTTCTGCGCGTCCGCGTCCCCTTCCATCGCCTTCAGCGCGCTGCACCGCACGACCGGTACATCGTCGCCCGGAAATTCGTAGGTCGACAGCAGCTCCCGCACTTCCAGCTCCACCAGGTCGAGCAGCTCCGGATCATCCACCATGTCCACCTTGTTCAGGCAGACCACGATGTACGGCACGCCCACCTGCCGCGCCAGCAGGATGTGCTCGCGCGTCTGCGGCATCGGCCCGTCCGCCGCCGACACCACCAGGATCGCCCCGTCCATCTGCGCCGCCCCCGTGATCATGTTCTTGATGTAGTCCGCGTGCCCCGGGCAGTCGACGTGCGCATAGTGCCGGTTCTTGGTCGAATACTCCACGTGCGCCGTGGCGATCGTGATGCCGCGCTCCTTCTCTTCCGGCGCGTTATCAATCGAATCGAACGTTCTCACCAGAATGCTCGGATCCGACTTGGCCAGCACCATCGTAATGGCCGACGTCAACGTCGTCTTCCCGTGGTCCACGTGCCCGATCGTCCCGATGTTCACGTGCGGTTTCGTTCGTGAAAATTTCTCCTTCGCCATAAGTTCTCCTCGTCCTGTTGCCCCTATTGAGTGAAGAACCGACTTCTAAATTGCAGAGCCCACGATCAGGATTGAACTGATGACCCCTTCCTTACCAAGGAAGTGCTCTACCACTGAGCTACGTGGGCGACAAACCTTATTGCCTTAATTAGAGCCGCAAGCGAACGGCACAAAAACCGGTCTCAGAGCCTTAAATGCAGGGGCGCAGGCAGCCCGGCCCGCGCCCCTGCATTTAAGGCTCTATACAGTCCAAGCTGGAGCGGGAGACGGGACTCGAACCCGCGACCAATAGCTTGGAAGGCTATGACTCTACCAACTGAGTTACTCCCGCTCGCGAACAAAAAGTAAAACCTACATTATCACGAAGAACGGCGGCCGAAGCAAGCCCCTCTGCTCTTCCCTTTAGGGTATGGAGGGGGCAGGATTCGAACCTGCGTAGACCCGAAGGTCGACGGGTTTACAGCCCGTTGCCATTGTCCGCTCGACCACCCCTCCATGCGCTGCCCGGCCCGGGAAAACGTTTCCGGGTTCCGCTAACCAGACCTCGTTTATCATTCCTCACGAGCCGGAAAACGCGAAGTATACCATTTTGAAGGTGGCAAAACCAAATCGAAAAATTCTGATAATCCAGGGCGAATCCCAAGCGCGGAGCAGTCAACGATCGGTTGTCTGTTGCACGCAATGCGAAAGTGTCAGAAAAAACACTGACCAACCGGCCCGCGTTCGATAGAATCTCCGTTTGATGAGGGGATCAGGAGATTCGAGAGGCAGACATGCCTGGCTTCATGCGGCGACGAGGGGGAACGGGCCTTACGTTGTCTTGCTCGTTCTGCTCAACTTACTTTTTTTCGGTGACATACTTTTTACCGAGAACACTTACTTCTATCGAGACATCGCCGGCTACCACCACCCCCTCAAGAAACTCGTCACCGAGGCTTACGAGCGAGGACAGTGGCCGCTTTGGAACCCGTACATCCAGTTTGGACAACCGTTGCTGGCAAACCCTAACGCAATGGCGCTTTACCCGACTCAACTCCTTTTTCACCTTCTCCCTTTTGACTGGGCCTTTGATCTGAATCTTGTGTTGCACGCCCTGGTGGGAGGAATCGGGGCTTTCTACCTGGCGCGGGCGCTTAACTTCTCTCCGATTGCTGCTCTGGCGGTCGGTATAGCGTTCAATTTCAACGGAGTCGTCCTCTCCTTGGTAAACCTGCCGTTGCTCGCCGCGATGGCGGGACTTTTCCCCTGGCTGGCTCTTTTTCTCCAAAAAGCGATCCACAACCCCTCCGCCATCCGCCTCATTGGCCTCTCAGTCCTGTTCTGTCTGCTTTTCATGCTGCTCGAGCCACTCACGACCGCCGCGGTATTCCTCTTTCTCGTTCCCTTCGGCGTGTATGTGTTTCTGACGCGTCAAAGCGGTGTTTCGTGTCCCAAGGTAACACTACGGCTCCTGCTGGTCCTCGTGTCGGCGGTCTTGTTAGCCGGAGTGCAGCTTGTCCCGGCGGTCGAGATGATTAACAATTCCGGCCGGATTGGAGGAGTGTCGTTTGATATTGCCAGCTTCTGGTCAATCCACCCCCTTAACCTGACCCAAATGCTCTTCCCCAAGGTCTGGGAAGATACCTTTGATCTGGCTGATGATGATTCGCTAAGGTTTAGCGCGTTCTCCGAATCGCGAGAGCCTTACCTTGTCTCCTGTTACGGCGGACTGGCTTGCCTGGTGATGGCCCTGCTTGGCCTTCTCTACTCGGAAAAGATCGCACTCAAGCGCCTTCTCGTCGCGATTTCGCTTATCGCCGTCGTCCTGGCCCTGGGCAAGTACACTCCGGTCTATGGCTGGCTGTATCACCACGTGTCTCCCTTCCGCTACGGACGGTTCCCTTCGAAATATCTACTCACGCTCGCGATGTCTTTTTCGTTACTCGTGGGCCTCGGAATCGACCAGCTAAGGGCGCTGGCCCTAAAGAGCAGGATCCCAGGCGGGAAGCGCCGGTTTCTATCGTTCTTGCTCGTGACAGCTTCCTTGCTGGTTTTCGCCGGGCTGCTTGCACTAAGCAGTTCGTGGGAGAAAGCGGGATTCGACATTAAGGACAACCTGGTCAAGCTCAGCTACCAGGGAAGCGATGTGAAACTTCAGATGTCGCTAATTCGAGAAGCTGTCTTTTACTTGTGCCTTGTCGTGTCCGGCAGCCTGATCGGCGTTTTCGTCGCCTGGTACAGGGTCGGTTCATCCCTGTCCGTAGTCCTGGTAACTGCGCTCATTTTCTTTGACCTCCTGACGAACCATTCGGTCAATCCTGTGATTCCCTCCCGAGTCTACGAGCGGCCGCCCGTCGCCGACTGGCTCCTCGAGCGGTATTCCGACGAAGGACTCTCCCGTGTCTATCATCCGATATCCGAAGGCCCAATTCGGATCCTCGGGAAAACCGACTCCTTGATCTGGAGAATCGTCTTCAGCAGGCTGGCCGTCGGGCCGTACGGTGGTGTTGGTGATCAC
>RPQK01000626.1 GCA_003819755.1 Acidobacteriota bacterium
CGCCCCTTCGCCCCTCTGCCTTTCCCCTTTGCCCCTTTGCCCCTTTGCCCCTTTCCCCCTTTCCCCTTTGCCCCTGCTTTTCGTCCATGTCCCCAGGTAGCGCCGCGGGGTGCTAAAATAGGCAGGTTATGTTCAACGCCATCCTCACGAAGATCATCGGCAGCCAAAACGAGCGGGATCTGAAGAAGATCAATCCTCTGGTTGACCGCGTAAATCGCTTGGAAGAGGCCCTGAAGAGGCTCTCGGACTCCGAGCTTAAAGCGAAGACGACTGAGTTTCGGGCGCGCCTGGAAAACGGCGAGACTCTTGACGACCTTCTCCCCGAAGCGTTCGCCGTCTGCCGGGAAGCCAGTTGGCGCACCATCGGACTGCGCCATTACGACGTCCAGTTGATCGGTGCCGCAGTTCTGCACGGCGGGAGGATCGCGGAGATGAAGACCGGTGAAGGAAAGACGCTGGTCGCCACTCTGGCCGTCTATCTCAACGCGTTGAATCAGCTAGGCGTCCACTTGGTCACCGTGAACGATTATCTGGCCAAACGCGATTCGGAGTGGATGGGCCCGATCTACCGGTTCCTCGGAATGACTGTAGGAGTGATTCAGCACGACATGCCCGACCAGGATCGGAAGGCAGCCTATCGGGCGGACATTACCTACGGGACGAACAACGAATTCGGCTTCGATTATCTGCGTGACAACATGAAATATTCGCTGGAGGACTGCGTCCAGCGAGGGCACCACTACGCGATTGTTGACGAAGTCGACTCGATCCTGATCGACGAGGCCCGAACTCCGCTCATTATCAGCGGTCCTTCTGAAGAGTCGACCGACAAGTACTACAAGATCGACAAGCTGATTCCCCGCCTTCGGCGCGACGAGGACTTCTCAATCGACGAGAAGGCCCGGACCGTCGTTATGCAGGAGCCCGGTATCGAGAAGGCCGAGAAGTTCCTGGGAATCGATAACCTGTACGATCCCCGGAACATGGAGCTGGTCCATCACATCCAACAGGCTCTCAAGGCTCACGCTCTCTTTAAGCGCGACGTGGACTACATGGTCAAGGACGGCGAAGTCATCATCGTCGATGAGTTCACCGGGCGTCTCATGCCGGGCCGCAGGTATTCCGACGGTTTGCACCAGGCTCTGGAAGCCAAGGAAGGCGTGCGGATCGAGCGCGAAAACCAGACACTGGCCACCATCACGTTTCAGAACTACTTCCGCATGTACAAGAAGCTCGCCGGCATGACGGGTACCGCCGAGACCGAGGCCGCCGAATTCGAGAAGATCTACAAGCTGGCTGTGGTCGTTATCCCGACCAACAGGGACCTGATCCGGCATGAGTTTCCGGACACCATCTACCGCACCGAACGCGAGAAGTTCACCGCGGTTGTGGAGGAAATCAAGGAGCTGAACGAGAAGGGGCGGCCCGTCCTGGTCGGCACCACTTCCATCGAGAAATCGGAGCGTCTGTCGGGGTTGCTGAAGCGCAGAGGCGTCAAGCATGTCGTGTTGAACGCCAAGTACCACGAGAAGGAAGCCGAGATCGTCTCCCAAGCGGGACGCAAGAACTCCGTCACGATTGCGACGAACATGGCTGGTCGTGGAACGGACATCATCCTGGGCGGTAACCCCGAGTTCACCGCAAAACTCATCCTTCGTGAAAAGGACCTCCTATGGGAGGAGCACCTGGAGGAGTACCGGAAGGAAGTCGACAAGCTCAAGCCGGCCTGGGAGGGTGAGCACAAGGAGGTTGTCCGGCTCGACGGCCTGCATATCATCGGCACCGAGAGACACGAAGCACGGCGCATCGACAACCAGTTACGGGGGCGCGCCGGACGCCAGGGCGATCCCGGTTCGAGCCGCTTTTATCTCTCGCTCGAAGATGATTTGATGCGGATTTTCGGCTCGGACAACATTTCCGGGCTGATGCAGAAACTCGGAATGGAAGAAGGCGTTCCGATCGAGTCCAGGCTGATCACCCGCCAGATTGAACGCGCTCAAAAACAGGTGGAAGCAAGGAACTTCGAAATAAGGAAACACTTGCTCGAATATGACGATGTCATGAACAAGCAGCGCGAGGAGGTCTACCGCTTCCGGCGCGAGCTGCTCGAGGGCAAGGATCAGAAGGATTATCTCCTGGATCTGGCTGACGAGATCGTCGGCGAATTCATGGATTCCTATCTTCCGGCCGACGCCGACCCCGACAAGTGGGATCTGGAGAACCTCAAGGTCAACATGTTGCGGGTTTTCGGGATCTCAGAACTGCCGGATACGAGCTCCCTGAATCGGAATGAGGTCCAAGAGGCTCTCGTGGCGATGGTCAGAGGGCGTTACGAGCAGAAGGAAAAGGACCTGGGAGATCAGGTTATCCGCTGGTACGAGCGGATGATCATGCTTCAGATTATCGACCAGCAGTGGAAGGATCACTTGCTGGTGCTCGATCACTTGAAGGAAGGCATCGGACTGCGGGGTTACGGCCAGCGGGACCCGCTCGTCGAGTACAAGCGGGAGTCCTTCTCGTTGTTCGAGGATCTGTGGACCCGGTCGACCGAAGAAATGGTGAGGACGGCGTTCCTCTACCGCCCTATTACGGAGCAGGAAGAGCGTGAAATCCTGACCGCCCGGGCCAGGCGGCAGGCGCAACAGCAGCAGCTCTCTCATGCGGAGGGAAGCGCGGGCGCAGGGGATCAACGCTCCGCGGCCGCTGTCAAAACGACAACCCGCACTGCCCCCAAGGTTGGCCGCAACGATCCCTGCCCGTGTGGTTCCGGGAAAAAGTATAAGAAGTGCTGCGGCGCGGCGGCGTGAGGGTGTTGGAAGACCGACGGGGGTCGCTAAAGGAGCATGATGGCCGGAGGAAAGGACCTCAAAGACCCCAAAGACCTCAAGGACGAAAAGACGATGGTTTCCGTGTTTTTTTGTCTTTGAGGCTCTGAGGTCCTTGAGGTCCTTCCTCCGGCCATCATGCTCCTTTAGCGGCCCTCGGCCTCGAAACTAGATCTTCTGCACGTCCGACGCGTCGACTTCGCAGGCGACGGCCTGCTGGATCAGGTCGACCGACAGCACGAATTTGAACTTGCTCTTTTTCTCGATCAGTCTCCCTACCAGTCCTCGCAGTGGCCCTCTGGTAATCTCGACGAGGTCACCCTCATTTATGTACGGGTACGGATCGAACGGGAGTTGACTGAAGACGAGAGTTTTTACCGACTGAATCTGTTCTTCGGGGATCGGTTCAGGTTCCCCCTGAAAACCAATCACGCGAACGACGGAAGGCACTTTCAGGATATCAAGCCGGCGAGCCCGAATCGGGACATGCACAAAGAGGTAACCGGGAAAGAGCGGGAATTGCACCATCTTGCGCCGGTCTTTCCAGCGTGAAAGCACCTCTTTGAGAGGAAGGAAACACTCAATCTGTTTCTGCCACAGTTGCTCGGCGACCACCTTCTCATGTCTTGAACGGGTAGCCACGGCATACCACTGTACCTGCTCATCCTGCATCTGAATCGTATACCAAAAAATGGCCGGGAACGCAAAACACGCAAGGATTGAGGTTGCTCGGCAGACGTAGGGTGGGTTTCGAACCCGCCCGACGCTTTTTCAGGGCGGGTTGAAACCCACGGTGTCAGAGCAACCAGCCGCGGCCAACCGGGGCTGCTGCCATCAATCCACATCGGGGCAGTCGTTCAACTGCGCGGCCGCCCGGGCGAGCTCCTCCAAACCGATCGCCTGGTATCGGTGGTAAGAGGAGTACGGCCACGCTGAAGGATCCGAGCAAAGGCCATGCTTCACCGGATTGAAGTGGATATATGCCAAGTGATTACTGAAATCGTGCTCATCCCGGATCTCGTGTTCCCACGACCGCCTTTGCCAAACTCTCGCTTCGCGCTTCCTTCTCCTCGATAGCCCCGGATCCTCAATTACCCATGGTAACAGCGGTCGCATGCGCACGTCGCGAGTAACGTGCTTCTTGATTTCCTTCCACCGAGTCGGGTAATCGTCGTCATTCTCAGGCAGCGTCCAAAGGCAGTGGAGATGCTCCGGCAGAAGGACCCAGGCGTCGATCTCAAAAGGGAGGTCCCTTCGAACCCGTTCTATTGATTCACGAAGCACGGTCCGTGAGATTTCCTCGCAGAGCCACGGACGTCTTTGCCACGACACCACGGTGAAAAAGAAGGTTCCGCCCGCTGATCGGCGGCGACGATAGTAAGGCATGCCGGGAGTGTAGTGTCACCAGATGACACACCCGCCCGTAGGCCGTGGGTTTCAACCCGCCCTGAAAAAGCGCCGGGCGGGTTCGAAACCCACCCTACGTTTCAAAAATGTTCGGCAACGGCAACCAGCCCCGGCTTTCAAGTCGCGGCCTACTACTCGACCAGATAGCACACTTCCTGACCGTCTGCGGCCTTTCTTATAGTCAGGTTAGACACCGAGAAGCTCAGCTCGCGCGGGTCGTCGCGGGCAAACCCGTGATCGCTCCCGTCAAATGTGAGGAGGTTGCGGCCCTTCTGCATCCGGAGTTTCAGTTCGGGCATCGGAATGGGTTGGTTGCGCTCGTTCAAGACCGCCTGCCCTACGGGCGTGCCGTTAAGCGCGATTCGCACCTTGTTCCCGGCGACGACCGTGGCGAAGCTGCCCGACAGGATGACATCCTCGGCTTCCGCGAAGTTCAGCTCGATCTCACCTCGTCGTCCAGACCAGCGCCTCCACCCTGACTGATCCCCCTCGTAGGTATACCAGCCGTCCGTAAACCGCATGAAAGCACGGGGAAGCTGGTCGACGACCTTCCAGTCCCAAAGCCTGTATGAAAGTCTTCTCAGGTCTC
>RPQK01000627.1 GCA_003819755.1 Acidobacteriota bacterium
ATCGAATTCGCCTGCCGCGACGCGATCCTGCACTACGACGGGGTTGAGTGGCGCCAAATGAACAGCCCCTCGACTGTCATGCTCTCGGGCGTGTGGGGAAGCCCGGAAGGCGACGTCTTCGCCGTGGGCGGGTACGGGACCATCCTGCACTACTCGAGCAGAGAATGCCGGGTGCCTCAACCGCCAGCGGTCACCGCGCCAGTGAGTGTGGCAGTCGGCGAGAGCTATACGGTCGGTTGGACGCAAACGAGCCCCGAAAACGTCTACCTCCTGGAGGAGGCCACGAACGAACGTTTTGCCAGGGCCCAGTCATGGCTGGTCAATGGGACATCGAGGAGCATCAATCACGCCGGCGGCGGGACGTACTACTATCGCGTGCTGGCCCGGGTTCGTTGCAGCGGCGCAGAGACCGATTCCCCCTGGTCGAACGTCGCCCAGACCGAGATCCGGCCGGATGACACCCTGGTTCTTCGTGACGATCGGTTTACGGTCCAGGTTAACTGGCGGACGGCGCAGGGCTCTTCCGGCCAAGGGGCGGCTGTCCGGGTTTCCAACGATTCGGGATACTTCTGGTTCTTTGGCCCGGAGAACGTGGAATTGTTCGTTAAGCTCCTGGACGGCCGAGGCGTGAACGGGTGCTTCTGGTTCTTCTACGGCGCCTTGACCAACATCGAATACACCTTGACGGTCACCGACACCCAGAACGGGAATTTTCGGACCTACTTCAACCCGCAGGGGGTCCAGGCTGGAGGCCACGACACCAGCGCTTTTCCCGGATTGGGCTCGCCGTCCTCGTTGTTCTCTGCCGGTTTCGAAGGGCTGCTTGAGCCGGGTCCTGCCTTTTACGCCCAGGATCGATTTCGGATCGAGGTCACGTGGACGGCGCCGGGCGGCGCCACCGGCAGTCGGACGGCTGTTCCTCTGACCAGCGACTCGGGCTATTTCTGGTTTTTCGATAGCTCGAACGTCGAGCTGGTGGTGAAGATCGTCGACGGACGAGGAGTCAATTCACATTTCTGGTTCTTCTATGGTTCGCTGACCGACATTCAGTTCGTCATCACGGTGACTGACGTAACGACGGGCGCAGCCCGATCATACCAGGGCCAGCAGGGCGTCCAGCAAAGCGGGCACGATCTTTTCGCCTTCTGATGCCCGGGTCTCGGCCAGCGCGGCTTTGCCCGAAATGCAGTGTCTTCTGTCCGGAATTGGGTCCCAGGGCTTCAATCCTCAGTTAGAGGGGTATTCACTTGACTCCAGTTGCCCCTACATCTTGTGGTCGGCCGGCCCGCGGATCGTCGCGGACAAACGCGGATAACGCGGATCAAACACGGCGGCTTCACAGCATGAGGTCTGACCCTATCTGGAGCCGCCGTGTTTTATCCGCGCTATCCGCGTTTATCCGCGACGATCCGCGGGCCGGCCGACCACAAGATGCAGGGGCAACTGGAGTCAAGTGAATACCCCTCTTTCAGTTTTTGTGGTCTGTACCCTTCGACAGAAATTGAAAATTGAAGCCCTGTCACCAAATCTGCCGGAACCGCCGGTCACGGTTTGCTGTCGTACTCTGTGGAAAGATTGATTTCGCCAATCTCAATTGGCCCCCTTTTGATCATCTGATTTGGCCCCACCTGAGCGGGCCTGTACTCTGCTTCCGGTTTTGAACCGGAACGGACGAGGGTTGGACGGGAGGGCCAAAGTGCGACTGTTTGAGCAACTGAGGCGGGAGCATGAGTTCGCTGAGAAATCGATTCGAGGGCTATCCCGCGAAATACTCTAGACACGGCCCCGCTCACATCGCTGACGCACCCGACCTCCCCGGTTTGTACAAAGTGTTGGCACGCGCTAGCATAAGACGATGTCTATTAACCAGGAGAGCAATATGAAGAAGAGTCGTGGTCTGGCATCCGGGCTCGTGCTGTGCCTATGCTTTGTCTTTGCCAACTCGTTGTTCGCTCAGGATGACGTCAAATCGACGGTGACGTCCATCGAGGAAAGCCTCTGGGAGGCTTGGAAGAACAAGGATACGTCGGTTTTCGAGAAGAACCTGACGGAGAACGCTGTGAACATCACCTCGCAGGGCGTCAGTTTCGGCAGGGAGCAGTACGTCAAAGAACTGACCGCCCACCCGTGCGAAGTCCGCAACTTCTCGTTCTCGGAGTGGCAGGTTCATCCGATCAGCAGCGACACGGTGCTAGTGACCTACAAGGCCAAGCAGGACGCGACCTGCGAGGGAACGAAGGTCCCCGCGGAGGTTGTCGCCAGCGCCGTGTACGTAAAGAAAGACGGCAAGTGGCTGGCCGCCTCTTATCATGAGAGTCAGCCGAGGGATGCGGCGATACTGAAGGCAGAGTAGGTTCAGCGGACGTTCTCGCCTGAGCTCGCATCGACTGTAGTGCTCGGCGTTTTCCGGGGCCGTGTCTGCAGTTCTTAGTTTTTCCTGATGGTGAAAACGAGAACTGCAGCCAGGTCCTCGGTCATGGCTGTAACAGCCGATTTCTCCTACAGCGGCTTCTTCCGAGGTTCAGGGCCAAGTCTCCGTCGTCGTTGGTGTTGAAAGCGGGTAAGAACCTGGCTCCCAGACGATTTCCTCGGAATTGGGTGACAGGGCTTCAGGGCGTGTTTCCCAAATGGAACAGAGCCGCACAGGCATTTTGCGGAGCACGTCAGTAGTTTTTCCTGACTTCTTCTTTGAGTCGGGCCCAGGGCCTCATTCCCCTCGATCACCAGAATCCGCGAATCGTTCCATGCGACCGCATCACCATCCTGTCGCTGCTGTTCTCTTCAAGGATGTAAGGTATTCGGCCGTCGTGGCTTCCCGCTTGGGGTCGAACTCGAGAATCCGGCAGGTGCGGGAGGTCTTTGACGTCGCATCGTTGTCGGAATCAGGATTGTCGAGGGGACTCTGGGCAAAGGCGTAGATCTTCCAGCGAAGATATGCGATCGCTTCGAATCCCCGGTTGGCGCGTCGTTGGGCATACACCGCCGGGAGCGCCTCTACTCCCGTCTTCGCCTGGCGCCTCGCTCTTATGTGTTCTGTTCCAGCCTGACGGGATCTCCTCGCCGGATACTGCCTGCCCGCAGCACGGACGCGTAAACTCCGACATTGGCACGGTTGTGCTTTGCGGCCGTCCGCAGTATGCCCGTGTCCTTCGGGAGATCACCCTGAGGGAGCGTCGTCATGACACAGCGGGGACAAGGACCCGCGATCTGCAGGCGGACGTTTTCTCCGATCGCCAAAGTTTGTCCTACCCACGAATTCTCCACGAAGTCCCTTTCACCGTTCCCCGCCTCAACTACGATATTCGGGCGAAACCGCCTGGCTTCGAATCGCCCCTGCGGATACAGCTCACGCAGACGATCGAGTGTGGCTGTTGTCAGCACATGAACGGAGGCGGCGTCAAAGAAACTGCCTTCCGGTAAACCGAACTCGGTCACCGTATCCCTGTACTCGAGTCCCTCGATATCCGGCCAGTACTCCTCGGCTATAGACGCCCGGGCTGCGGATGGCCGGGATTCGAGTGTTACCACGCGATTAAATAAATTCGAAAGAACACGGTTGACGTCCGGCTGCTTGCTGGTTACGACGGTACCATCCGGAAGGGTGATGCGAACCGGAGGTATCGGGTCGTCAAGAGTTAGATCCTTCGCCAGCGCGGCGCGAAAGTCGAAGATGCGAGGCCAACGCCCGGGGTTCTTGGCACTTGCCACCTTGCCATCGGAACCGCTCACCAGCGCGTAGGCGCGATCCCCCAGCAGTCCACTCGCAGTCACCTCGGAAGCATTCAACTCCTCGCCCATCATCGACTTCACGGGATACCGCCAAAGAGAAACAACCAAACCAACTTGCTGTCTTGATGTCATGCTCTGACCCTCCTCTGTTCCCTCACCGGCCGCGGTTTCCGAATTGATCGCCGTTATAATCCACGTGGTCACCTTTAGTCTGCCCGCCTGAAAGCAGTGCCGCGTCCTCGGCTGCATAATCAAAGCGGTGCGGATTAAACTCCCCGGGCGGATTGGCGCGTTCCCATTCAATGGTGCGGCGGATTCCCTCTTCGATCGGCACCGGCTCACAATAGCCCAACTCGTCCCGGATGCGTGTCGAATCCGCCTCCCAATGCTGCGCAGAGTTTCCGGGTTGTCGGAGATGTTCCGGGGTGCGGTCCCATGGAAGGACGACGAAATCGCCAGCCCATCCTGTGGCAGCGGCAATCTTCCGAGCCCACTCCAGCTCTGAAAAGGCGGGTGTTTCCGCAACATTGTATATGCGCCCTGCCGCTTGATCGTCGACTGCCGCCAGGCCCAGGGCCGCAGCGACATTCTCCACGTATCCCCGGGGCGTCTTCCACGCTGCCAATCCTTCTTCATGAATGATTGCACGGCGGCCGTCATCGATGCGCTTGAGCACAGGGTGAAACCGGCGGAGGTTATCCCCGGGCCCATAAACCATGGGCAGTCGGCAAATCGTGCCCGCCAACTTTGAGTCCCCCATGATCGTACGTTCCACCGGGATCTTGTCGTAATCCTCGTCGATCCATCCGAAGAACTTCCGAATGGTCGTCATCACTTCGGCTGGATATGTTTGAGGCTTCGTTCGGAGTCGCGAGTCCTCGGTAAGCGGGACGGGTTCGAGAGGCCCCTCTTCAATGCGATGTAAAACGCCGCAGGCTCGATAGACATCCATGCTGCTGGCGGCGACGACGCGTCGAGCGGTTCCCCTGAAGGCGTCCATTGTTGCTTGCGCCTGAGCGGCCGAACTGAGAATGAGGTCGATCACTAGATCGGCTTTCAAGTG
>RPQK01000628.1 GCA_003819755.1 Acidobacteriota bacterium
CTCGAGCAGGCTGCACACGGCCAAGATACTGCGCCTGTCCGAGGACCTCCCGGTGCTGATTGAAATCGTGGACAGCGAGGAGAGGATAAACGGCTTTCTTCCCGTGCTCCAGGAACTGATGACAAGCGGGTTGGTCACCCTCGAGAAGGTGGAAGTGATCCAGTACGGCCGGGCTGCGGACAAGAAAGACCAGTGAAGCCGGGCTTTTACAAACCTAGCCAATCAAGAAAGGGGTGGAGGATGAGTTCGAAGATCGTATCTGTGCGTGCTTTGGAGATTCTGGATTCAAGAGGGAATCCAACGGTCAGGGTCTTTGTCAGTCTGGATAACGGCATCACCGCCGCGGCGTCAGTCCCGTCCGGAGCTTCAACTGGCGAGAACGAAGCGCTGGAGTTGCGGGACGGCGACAAGAAGCGCTACGGCGGGAAGGGGACCCTCACCGCTGTTAAGAACGTCAACGAAACAATCGCCTCGAAGCTGATCGGGCTTGACGCCAGCCGCCAAGCGGAGATCGACCGGCTTATGATCGAACTCGACGGGACACCAATGAAGACCAAGCTGGGAGCCAATGCAATTCTTGGTATTTCGATGGCCGTGGCCCGGGCGGCAGCCGCAGATGCGTGTTTGCCGCTTTATGCCTACATGGGCGGCGTAGGCGCCACGCGTCTGCCGGTTCCTATGCTGAACATCCTGAACGGCGGCAAGCACGCGGACAACAGCGTCGATCTGCAGGAATTCATGGTAATGCCGATCGGCGCTCCGACATTCGCAGAAGCCCTCCGTTACGGGGCCGAAACCTTCCACGCGCTCAAGGGAATTCTCAAGAAGAAAGGCTACGCGACCAGCGTCGGCGATGAGGGTGGATTCGCTCCCAACCTGAAGAGCAACGACGAGGCCTGCGAGGTGATCGTCGAGGCGATCAAGGCCGCCGGCTACGAGCCCGGCAAGCAGGTCGCGATCGCGCTTGATCCCGCTGCCAGCTCCTTCTTTGAGGATGGGTGGTACAACCTCAGCAAATCCGGGCAAGGCCGGAAAACCAGCTCGGACATGACCGCTCTGTACCGTGAATGGATCAACAGGTACCCGATAGTGTCGATTGAAGACGGGTTGGCCGAAAACGACTGGCAAGGCTTCGCCGAACATACCCAGGCGCTTGGAGACCGCATTCAAATCGTAGGCGATGACCTCTACGTGACGAATACCCGCTTTATTGCCCGCGGCATCGTGGAGAAGAGCACGAATGCCGTCCTGATCAAGTTGAACCAGATCGGCACGGTGACTGAGACGGTGGAAGCGATCCAGATGTGCCGGAAGGCGGGGTGGGGCTATGTGATCTCGCACCGGTCCGGCGAAACCGAGGACGCTTTTATCGCCGACTTCTCGGTGGCCATGGGGGGTGGCCAGATAAAGACCGGTTCGGGTTGCCGCAGCGAGCGGATTGCAAAATACAACCGGCTGCTCGAGATCGAGGACGAACTCGGGAAAGCTGCGGTCTTCTCAAATCCGTTAGAGAGTTAAAGGGTTGGAAGTGCCTTCCATGCACTGCACTTTATACACATCTCGGAACCGCTTTGTGTCACAAACGATTGCGGCCGGGGAGTCGGCAGGTCCCCAGGTCCGTAGGACCGGCACGTCGGTAGAAACCGGACGGCAAGGCGACCCGAGGTCCGTAGAAGGACCGACACGTGTTGGAGGGCCGACGTTTGAACACGTGTCGATCCTACGGACCTCGAGTCGCCTTGCCGTCCCGTTTCTACCGACGTGCCGGTCCTACGGACCTGGGGACCTGCCGACTTCAGAAGCAGTCACGATTTGTGTATGAAGAGCAGTTCCATGCAAGCGCCCGGGCCTCGGCTTGAAGAATCAAAGCTGGAGATCCTTGCTCGCCTGGCGGACGAAGCCCGGGCGCCACGGATTGCCCGGGAAGCTCGCGCTTTCGCCGATCGGGTCACCGAAGGACTTTTCTACCTGGCCTGTGTCGGTCAATTCAAGCGAGGGAAGTCAACACTTCTTAACGCGGTCATGGAGGAAGACCAGATCCTCCCGGTAGGCGTCGTGCCGGTAACGGCAGTCGTGACTGTAGTTCGATATGGCCCGCACCGCCACGCCCGCATCAGGTTTGGCGGTGACGACTGGCGGACGGTCGAGGTTGAACGGTTGGCCGACTTCGTTACCGAAGAACGAAACCCGGGGAATAGAAAGGGGGTGAGCGCCGTAGAGCTTTACCTGCCCAACCGGCTCCTCGAACACGGAATGTGCCTGGTCGATACCCCCGGGATAAGCTCAACCTTTGCCGGGAACACCGCAGTGACTAAGGCCTTCATTCCCCACGTCGATGCCGCGCTGGTTGTCCTGGGCGCGGATCCGCCGATCTCCGCGGACGAACTGGCGTTGATCAAGGAAGTCGCCTCTCAGACGGACACCTTTCTTCTTGTCGTGAACAAAGCGGACCGGGTGGCGGCCGAGGAAGAACGCAGACAAGCCAGGCAATTCATGACGAGAGTGCTGGAAAAAGAGCTGCCAGGCAAAACGGCGAGGGTCTTTGAAGTCAGCGCGGTTGAACGACTGACCGGGGCTGGGCCCGACCGGGATTGGCCGGCTTTGCTTAGCGCTCTCGAGACGCTGGCCGAGCAGTCCGGCAGCTCGCTAGTCCAGGCAGCTGAACGACGCGCCTCGAGTTTATTGAGCGGACGTCTGAGACATCAGGTTATCGAATCCCGCGATGCGCTGATTCGCCCGGTCGAGGACACCGAACGCCGGGTCGAAATGTTGCGCGGCTGCGTGGCTGAAGCCCAGCAATCGCTTCGGGATTTGAGCTACCTGTTTGACAGTGAGCAGGATCGAATGGGCCAGGCTTTCGAAAGGAGCAAATCGGCATTCGTGGAAATAGCCGTTCCCGAGGCCAAGCAGGAACTGATGACGACGCTCGCCTCATCGCCTCTGCGCGGATCGAAACTCCGCACCGAAGCTATTCACCAGGCCGAAGAGATATCGCACCGGTGGCTTGACGAGTGGCTGGCGAACGCCCAGCCGGAGGCCGAGCGACTCTACATCCAGGCGAGCAAGCGTTTCGTGGAGCTCGCCAACGGATTCTTGAAGAAGCTGGCTGATTCGGGCGATTCCGCCTTCGCGACTCTTCCCCGCTCGGTGACGCCCGAGACAGGATTCCGAACAAGGAGCCGGCTCTACTATTCGGCGCTGTCGCCCCTCGTCATGCAGACACCGGTCGGCGGCTTTCTGGACCTGGCGAGGAGCCGAAGCCAGCAACAGAGAGCCCTGGAGCGGGAGATCGGAGAGTATCTGAAAACACTGATCACGGCAAATGCCAATCGCATCGTCAACGACTTCAGCGATCGGGTGCAGGAAAGCCGCTGGCGGTTTCAGAACGAGGTCGTATGCTACCTGAACGAGCTTTCCTCCACGGCCGAATCCGCCCTCGACCGCGCCCGTCACCGCTTTGCTGAAGACGAAGCGAGCGTCAAGGCGGAAGTGGAGGAACTCGAACGAATCCTTGAGGATCTTGGCCAGTTCGGGGGAAGCGACAGCCGTTGACCCCCCGTCGATACGAGACCAAACTGGAATCCCGGGTAGGTTCATTGCTTCAGCAGAGCCCGGAATAGCTTCTTTTCGAAGCCCGAATACCAGTTTTCCGGGATTCCAGCCGCAGCCAAGCCGAGCTAGATTGCGAATCGGCTTGAGGTGAGGTCGTGCTCCTGAACAGAAACGGAAGAGTGTTTTTCAGCTTCTGCCCCGCTCTGCCTGGCTGTCCTGGCAACAGGCACGCGCAGTCCGACTTTGGGTCGAGATTGGAAACGGATCCGCAGGCGGCTCCTCCCAGGTGGGGATCTGCAAAACCGCCTGTTAATGCTCGACGCTTCGGTTTATCCGTTGAGATCATTCAGCAAGCCAACGGGCTCGCCGATCCACATAAACTCCTTTTGGGGCAAGTCTTGTTGATTCCATAGTGACGGTTGGCAGTTGTGGGAGGTGAGAAGTGAAATTCCTGGTTACCTTTGTCGTGTTGCTTTCATTAATGATTTTTCCGGCCTGTAAGAAGCGGCAGGCGGCTGTGACGCCTCCTGCCCCGGGGAGTCCGCCTTCCGAATCTGCTGCAACCCCTTCTCCAGCCAAGCCGGAGATAGAGTTCGCCGCAAACCCGAGCAGCATTCGGAGCGGAGAGTCGGCTTCACTGGAATGGCGCACGACCGGCGCGACCTCTGTGGTGATTGACAATGGGGTTGGCAACGTCAACGAATCGGGGTCCGTCGCCGTAACCCCGCGCGAATCGATGACTTTCACCGCGGTCGCTTCGGGACCAGGAGGAGACACCAGTGCCAGCGTGCGTGTGACGGTGACCGAGGCCCCACCCGGCATCGGAAGCTCTGATATTGCCGGGCTGCTCGAGGCGCTAAACAGCGGAAAGATCAGGCCCGTCTTTTACGCGTACGACAAAGCGGACCTCTCGGAAGAGTCGAAGACGGTCCTCCTCGAAAACGCCAAGTGGTTTCGACAATTTCCGAAGGCTCGTATCCTGGTGGAGGGGCACTGTGACGAGAGGGGTACCGAGGAGTACAACCTGGCGTTGGGAGACCGGAGGGCCCAGGCGGCCTATCAGTACCTTAGGGAGCTGGATGTCAATCCAGCTCAAATGGAGACTATCTCTTTCGGGGAGGAGCGACCTTTCGAAACCGGCCACACCGAGGCCGCTTTTTCTCTGAATCGAAGAGCACATTTCTCGGCAAGACAGCCTTGAGGGAATTAGTCCGGATTTCTCACAAGTGACGAGAGGGC
>RPQK01000629.1 GCA_003819755.1 Acidobacteriota bacterium
ATTCGACGGTCGGTAATGTTGACCCAGCATTGCGTTATCCAGTCGGATAGATATCCCCGATCTCCACCGAGCCACATGTCAGGATTTTATCGCCTGTAAGGGCCGAACTGCGAATTCAGCCGCCTAACGTCGAGTTCAGAGGCCCGCCCGGGCCTCACCACCAGACGATCAATGCCAGAAGCGCGAGGGCGGGTCCGCTGGAACGAACGTAGGCGGCACCTGGTCACCCGCCGTACCGTTTGGCACCGGCTGAACCGCCTTTGTTAAGCCACGGTTCAGAGAAACGTAAGCAATACACCCCAGAAAATCAAGTAATAGCCGACTCGATAGAGATTCGACATCTTCGCACTCATCTCCCGGTCCCCAAAGCTGATCCAGATGCCTGCTCTGTACAAAGATGCTTTGGCAAAGGCGAGGAGCGCAAACCCTGGGACAACCAAGAGGAACGCGATCGGGAACTTCACGCGCAGAGCAACAAGGTTGTCTACCGCCGGCCAGATAACTGCTAAACCGAGGAACACGACTACGAGGATGCGAGTGGGAAGGCTGAGGACGTTTTCTCTCATGATCCGTTAGATGCCCGCGAACTCCCGGCGGCCTAACGAGTTCAGCGGCCCCGCCTCAACTCAATCGGACGACTGATCGAACCGTCACGAGGCGGGGTCCGCTGGAACGGATGTTCGTTAGGCAGGCCCCGTGTCACCAGCCGTACACTTCCGAGGGAGTCGAATCGCTCACTGGAACCAACCGTTGGGCCGGAACTCCCTGTTAACCCCGACTCCATACTGCTGGTTCATTCTCCCAGGATAGCGTCACGCGCGTTGATTTCTGTTCCACATCGGGGGCATGTCGCTGTTCCAACGAGATACTCGAACCAATCTGCCAACTCCTGCTGTCCTACTTGACCGGCAGACTGCTGCAACCACCGAGGGATGCCGTCCAATTCAGACGGCGTGACTCGGGTGATCGGCATACGTTTGGCCGCTGCATTTCTTACCCAGTCTTCATTGGCTATGAAGAAACCGTACTGGCCAACTACAACGTATATGAATTCCTTGCAGCTAGGACACTGCCCGGGGAACTCTCCGTCGACAAGGTGGTCCAATTTCGGTCCCCAGCGTCGCTCTTGCCTGAAAAGGAGGATGGCTTGGAGCAAGCAGCCGACATTGTCCCGTGATTGCCGCTCTTCCGACAGCGTTTACTGCGCTAGCTTCTCGAATTCAGGCGCTGTCTGGTGCACTTGAATGTGTGCCTCCTCCGCGTTGATCGATCCCCGTAGGTCTTGAGATCCGATGATCGCAGCCGCAAGCGTTAGTGGCATGAGCCGGGCTGTTGGCACCCAACTGCCTGCCATGGTCAGGAGGGTAGGAAGTGCTGCAAAGCTGGCGGAGTAAACACTACCTTGGTGGCATAGCCGGGACCAGAGTTGCCCCCAAATCTCATCGTGCGGGTTTGGCGACACGTCAGCCAGCAGCAGCGGGATGCTGTCTGCGGTCCCGTAAGCATCCTGTAAGTGCCTCCAGTTGGGAGTGGATCCGATCAACCTTCGCCTCCAAGGGTCGGGCCGCAACTGATCGCGCCGCCCCAATTTCCGAGCGAGCCGCGACTCCCAGCGGGCCCGCTGCAACGCCGGTTAGGCAGGTCCCTGTCCCGGGGCACCGTCTTGCACTGGCCGAATCGAGAACCGCCTGATTGGGCCCGGTCATGCCTGCTGCTCCGAGCGGACGCCACACTGTCTCATGAGCGCTTATGTGTCGGGTGAGGTCTCTATCACTTGGCTTGCTGCTCTTGCTCGAGCAACTCCACTGTCGCCCGTTCCAGCGCCCGCTCGTCACCCGCTTCGAACCCGATGGTTCGAAGCACTATCCGCCGGGCTCGATTGACCAGCAGATTTGTAGGCGCGCCCCGCTGCCCGACTTTGTTTTCCAAATAGTCCTGGCCGGGCGAGAGCAGAATCGGGAAGGTGTACGCGCCTTTCTCCTTCCACGTCGCTACGAGCTCGTCTTCGTGCTTCAGCGTGTTGATCGCCAACACGCTGAAACCCTTGTGCCGATACTTTTCATGGAGCTTTTGCAGATGGGGCATTTCTGCATTGCAGGGCCCGCAGCTCGGAAAGAAGAAATTGACAAGAAGCACCGGGCTGGCGAAATCGGCGAGGGAAACCTCTTTGTTGTCCACGGTCCGGAACTTGTAATCTGGAAGGGGCGGTATTAACTCCGACACCCGCTTCCGGCACGCGTCCTCGGAACGGCCGATTTCCGCTGCCAGGCGAACGGCTCGCTCCCAGACCTTGGGCTCCTGCCTAAACGCATGCGACTGCAGAAGAGCCTCGACCGCTTCCGGCTTCTTGCCCTCTCGAGCGAGGACCTCGCCCCGTATCTCCGAGATCTCAGCCCTTCGAGTTACGATTAGACTCTTGTTCAACCGAAGGGCCTTGTCGAGGTGCTCCGTGGCCTCGGCCGACCTTTCTGACTTTGACAAAGCCCCGGCCAGCAGGAAATGCGCCCCGGCGACTTCCTGTTTCCTCAGGCTGTCAGCCGTGTTCTGCATATCCTGTACGCCCGACTCGACCGCACGGAGGCTGGTTAGTTGGCAGGAGAGCGCCTTTTCGGCATACTCCACCGCCTCCGATGTCCTTCCAGCCTTCACCAGAAAATAAGCATAGTTGCCGTAGAACAAGGCCTTTGTCCTCGGGTGCATGGTCTCGCGGGCGTCGGTCAGCTTCGCGCACTTTTCCATGTGTTCAAGGGCGTTGGGGCGATCGTAAACGGTCGCCAACTGGTTGAAAAGCATGGGGTCGTCTTCCTTCTCTTGAATGACCCGTACGAGATCGGCGATCTTCGCCTCGTCGCCTTTGTCCCGGCTGATTTGGAGTTGGGCGAACCAGGCTCGACGGCGGACGTCTGCTTGCGCATTGGGGTCGGTCAGAATCCGTTCGGCTGTCTCCCAGGCCCGTGGATCCTTGATGAAGACCAGGGTGTCGACCAGGATGCCGAGGGCCATGAGACGGTTGTAATCATCCTTAGGCGATCGGAGGTATTCTTCCAGTTTAGTCTTGCGCTCGACGTCGTCCCTGATCAGCATGATTTGGCGCAAGGCCGGATCCCGCTCGGGTGTTGGTGGTGCCTGGTTGGCCTGTCCGAAAGCGAGCTGCCAACCTAGCAAGAAAGCCAGAGTCCTGAGGCGCTTCATACCGGTTCCCCCTTCTCAGCTGAACCCCGACTGCTTGGCTGACCGACTTCTGAGGGTGTCGAAAGTATAGATGCAAATTGCCACCGTTTGGCCCAATCTTGCCTCTTGGGGCGAGTTGGCGCGAGCAAACAGGCTGACGTGAACCGTGCCATGAACCGTGCCAGGGCTTCAGTTTTCAATGTCCACTCCCGTAAAAATCGAGGCCAGAATTGGAAATTGAAGCCCTGGCACGCCTATACACGACGTCTTCCTGGACCGCCGCCTAACGTCGAGTTCAGCGGCCTCGCCACAACGCCGCTCGAACGGTTAAGCGAATCGTCGCGTGGCGGGGTCCGCTGGAACGTATGTAGGCAGGCCCTGAAGTGCCAGTGCGCCGTTTCCGCCGACCCGTTTCCTCTGCGTGCCCCTGTTCGGCAGCCAAGCCTTTCGCCCGCGAATTTTCGGGAGCCGTTGCTCCTCTGACGCCTTGTTCGCTTCAGAAATCGGGAAAAGTGTTTTTTCTGTAGACGCCAACGATCTTGTCGCAGCCCTCCGGGCTGACGCCTTGACTTTTCAGCCAGCTGCGCACTTCCGCGTAAAAAAAGTCCCGCACCATTTGGCGCTCGTCATCTGAAAGCGGCCTCTTTTCCTTCTTGAGCGTCTCCTGCCAGCCCGGCAATGCTCGATCGAGCGAAGGGCGCGGAATGTCCTGCTTGTTGGCTTGCCAGATACGTCGATCACTTTCGCTCAGCGTCTGTTCCATGTCCTGCTCGTCTTTCTCGAGGGCGCTGAGAAGACCGATGCACTGAACAGGGATGAGGCGAGTTTCCTCGTATGGCGCAACGCGATACTCCACGGCTTCGAGTTCCTCGTTTCTCGGCCTCCCGGGTCTCGGCCGCTTTGAAAGGGCAGCCCTCAGATCCTCGAGAAACAGCATCGAGCCGTGAAGCTTGAAAAGCATAAGGCAATCGGCGATGGGATCGTCGGCTCCATTTCCGTAGTTGACTCGGAACTCAAGCCTCCCGGCCTTCCAGTCCGCCGCAATTATAGTAAACTCCCCGTCCTCGGCCTTGTGCACGTGCTCGTTGATGATGTATTGCAGGCCCTTTCGAGGAGGGTCGAAAAAAACGGTCCGTCTTAACTGGCACCTTCCGGGTTGGTGTTCGGCGCACGATATTTTCCATAGTTCAAACTGGTTGGTGGCTTTCGTCCCGTGCTCGAAGCGGTCCATGGCAACCGGATTCATCTCGATGTAGTGAAAGTCCCTGCCAGCAGGATCTTGACCAAGTATCCGGCCGACGTATGGACCACGCTGGCTGAAAGCGAAATCTGCGGTGAAAAGGAGAAACAGGCTGCAACAGGTTATTATTCTCAAGCGAAGCCCTCCCTTCGCGTTCCACGCTCATGCAGGAGCGGGATTGTCGGGCGTTTTGCGGCTGTCGCCGCTTTTCTCAATCCGTCCCTTCTCGCCCAGGGAGACGGCACCGAGTGGAAGCGGAGCGTTGCCGCTCCGCCCCCCTCTCAGAACCGTACGTGAAAGTTTCCCTTCATACGGCTCAAGCATCTCAGAAAGACTCCCTTGTGGGGAGCCCCGGCAGCAAA
>RPQK01000630.1 GCA_003819755.1 Acidobacteriota bacterium
CAGGCGTCAAGAGCCAGGACGAGTGCGAGCGACAAGAGGACGGCCAGACGGCGTGAGATGCTAGTCTGCATGCCCCGGTCTTAGCACACTTTGCGGAGCGGCAACAAGCACATTGACGAGATCCGTCATACCCGAGCTTCGGCATTGCGGGCGGCGTTGGAAGTCAATCGGTTCAAGGGACTAGACTCGAGGTATGGTCTTACCCGCGCAGATCCTCGCACTCGTGCTCGCCCTACAAGCCGGATCCGCAGTTGCTTCACCGCCTGACCGGGTGTCCACAGCCGAGGCAGAATTTCAGAACGAACTTGACCGGCTCTGCCAGATCTATCGATTCCCGGGGGCGACGGCGGCGTTTATCTTGCCGGACGGGCAATATCGCGGATTTGCGACCGGGTACGCGGACCGTGAACTCGCCGTTTCGATGAGGCCGGACAGCCTGCAACTGGCAGGCAGTGTCGGCAAAACCTTTACTTCAGCCGTCATGCTGAGCCTGGCTCAGGACGGCACTGTCAGTCTCGATGACAAGGTGGCCAAATGGCTGGCCCGCGAGCGCTGGATCTGGCGGCTGCCAAACCACTCCGACATTACGATCCGCATGCTGCTCAATCACAGCACCGGCATACCCGACCATGTCCAGGATGAACGCTTCATCAGCGCCATACGGAGCCGGATTCGCCGCAACCCCGATTTCCGCTTCAAGCCCGCCGAGTTGGTGGAGTTTGTCCTCGACAAAGATGCCTTGTTCGCTCCCGGGCGAGGCTATACCTACTCGGACACCAACTACATCCTTGCGGGTCTGATCATTGAGCGGGCCAGCGGCTCCTCCTACTACGGCGAACTGGTCCGACGTTTTCTCACTCCCCTGCAGCTGTCCCTGACCGGCCCGGCCGACCGGCGGGGACTCCCCAGTCTGGCTCCCGGCTACGTAGGCGGGAGCAACCCGTTCGGCATTCCGCGCAAGACAGTCTCGCGGGCAATGCTGGTCGTCAATCCGATAAACGAATGGACTGGCGGCGGACTGGTTTCGAATCCGCAGGACCTGGTCCGTTGGGCCAAGGCACTGTACGAAGGAAAGGCGCTCAAGAAGCCCTACCTCGACGATCTGCTCGGCTCCCTCGCTCCACGGAGAAAAGGAGAGCCGGGATACGGGTTGGGAGTCGATATCGAACGCACCGAGTTGGGGCCAAGCTACGGACACGACGGGTGGTTTCCGGGTTACCGGACGAAGATGGCCTACTTCGCGGATCACCGGATGGCCGTGGCCATCCAGGTGAACACTGACGAGGAGGTGGACACCACGCGGTGCGTTTTGTCGCTCGCGCGCACGCTCTTGGGCAAACGGGTGCGCTAAGAGGCCAAGTGGCCGGAATGTTAAGTAGTTTTGGCAACAGCCCGGATGTTCTAAAATCGTCCGCAGGAGAAACACCATGCATCAGGCGGACAGAGATCGAGAGAAAGTGAAGGGCTCGTCGCGGAAAAGCGCCTCGAGACGCGAGTTTATTACTTGCGTAGGGGTTGCCGGGATGGGAATAACGGCCGCGCCGGCCATCCGGGCTATGAGCCAATCGAGCCAGGCCAAGGTTGCCGGCGCTAACCAGCGGGTTCGGGTGGCCATCATGGGGACGAACAGCCGGGGCGACGCGTTAGCCGGGAGTTTCGCGCGACTGCCAGGCGCCGAAGTGGTCGCCGTTTGTGACGTGGACACCCGGGCGATTGCCAAAGCGCAGGCCACGGTCGAGAAGCATCAGAGGCCCCGGCCCAAGGGTGTGACCGACCTTCGCCGTATTCTCGACGACGCCTCGGTTGATGCGCTCGTTATCGCCGCCCCCGATCACTGGCATGCCCCGGCCGCCATCCTCGGTATTGAAGCCGGCAAGCATGTCTATGTCGAAAAACCGTGCAGCCACAACCCCAGGGAGGGTGAATTGCTGGTGGAGGCCGCCCGAAGGCGCAATCGGGTGGTGCAAATGGGCAGCCAGCGGCGTTCCTACCCTCACATAATCGAGGCCATGACCGCACTGAAGAGCGGCATCATCGGCCGTGTCTATTACAGCCGAAGTTGCTACAACAACAACCGTGGCCCGATCGGTACGGGGAAGCAAGCACCGGTCCCGGAGTGGCTGGACTATGAGCTGTGGCAGGGGCCGGCCCCGCGTCGTCCCTACCTCGACAACCGGATTCATTACAACTGGCACTGGTTTTGGCACTGGGGGACGGGAGAATCGGGCAACAACGCGGTGCACTTCATGGATCTTTGCCGGTGGGGTCTGGAGATCGAGTATCCCATTCTGGTCTCTTCAGTCGGAGGCCGGTATTGCCATCGGGGGGATGATTGGGAAACTCCCGACACGCAGTCGATTGTCTTCGAGTTCGAGGGCGGCAAGTCAATGATGTGGGAGGGACTCAGTTGCAGCACGCTCGGCTATCCTGGGCCTACCTTCCACGGCGAAGGCGGAAATATGCTCGTCACCGACAACGGCTATACCGTCTATGACGAGAAAAGCAAGGTTGTGAAGGAGGTCAAGGGCGAAGCAGCCAGTCCGGTGGATCTGACGGGACCGGGCTTCAGCAAGGACGTGGCGCACCTGAACAACTTTCTCAAAGCGATCACCTCTGGTGAGAAGCTGAACGCGCCGATCGAAGAGGGCCACAAGAGCACCCTGCTCGGCCATCTCGGAAACATCGCCGCCCGAAAGCAGCGGACTCTGCATTGCGACGGGAAGACGGGGCACGTCCTCGGGGATACGGACGCCATGACCCTCTGGTCACGCGAGTACGAACCCGGCTGGTGGGCGCCGAAGAGCTGACGGCGTGACCCCGAAGCATAAAAGGACCTCAAGGACCGCAAAGACCTCCAAGACATTGCTTTCCGCTCTGTCCTTGAGGTCTTTGCGGTCCTTGAGGTCCTTTTATGTTTCGGGGGTCACGCCGTCAGCTTGTCACCTTTTCAGCTTTCTGCTCCAGGCCGCACTTGGGGCAGAAGCGGTCGCCGGGATCAACGGCCGCCTTGCACTGCGGGCAGGTCTGTCGAAAACTGAACCGGCAGGAAGGGCAGAAGTTAACTTGAGGGTCAACCACCGCCTTGCACTGCGGGCATTGCAGTCTGAGCGGACGCCGCACCAGGAAGTAAATGATGAACCCGATGGCGTTGGGTATGAAGATAACGAGCAGAGTCCACAAAGTGCGGTTCATACCCCGACGCCCGGCATCCCGGTTCACGTATCCGATCAGCAGGGCAAGGAAGGCAAGGATGCTGCCCACCATGACTGGAAAAAACACCTGCAGGGCCAAAGGCGGTGGATGCTGTTCTGCGGGCCAGAGCCACCTGAAGAATGCAAACTGAATCCCCGCGAAAAGCAGGATTGCCGTAACGACCGCCCACGCCGGCACCACTTTGATTTCTCGTCCAATTTCGAATTTCTCGCGCTCCATTTTCGTCTCCTTCCGAACCGGCCTCGATTAGTTCTCGAGCCGGTGCAGTCTCTCCCCGCGCATGAGGGATAAAGCCAGGGCGGCTGCGGTCGCGGGCAGAAACCATCCCACGACGAAACTGCTTTGCCAGACTCCATCCGCCCAGCCCAGCGATCCCCCGAGCCATTCGAATCCTCGCCACATAAGAGGGCCGGTAAAAGCCATCCAGACAAACGAAAGCATAGGCGCCATCCAAGCGATGCGCAGTCGGTTACGTTGCTCCCCGATTTCGGCGGCCCGGCTGCGGACCAGCCGTCGAGTGGCGGCTAAGACCGCCGGATCAAGCTGAACCGAAACCAACCGGAGAGAGGAGAGAGCGCGACCGAGCGCATCGGCTTTAGCCGAGCAGCCTGGGCAGGCCGACAGATGCGCGTCTAGCCATCTCCGTTGCTCCGGCGTCAAACCCTCCACGTGTTCGGCAGAGATGAGCCTGACGGCTTGCTCATGCGCGTCTTCTTTCATTCCTGCTCTCCTTCAAAGTAAGTCCTGAGGGTTTCCAGACCCCGATACAACCGCGATTTAACGGTTGAAAGCGGCGCCTGCAAAACTTGCGCGATTTCATCCAGCTGCATGTCCTCCTGGAATCTCAAGAGGACGACTTCACGACAGGAGAAAGGAAGATGCTTCAGAGCGGCCGCGATCCGCTCGCGCTGCTCACCAGCGGTGTAGAGGTCGAAAGGATCAGGCCGGCCCTCAGCCTCGATGTCGGGCGCGCCCTCCTCGGACTCCGTCAGTTCGTCAAGACTGACCGCCTTCTTGCGCCGGGCCAGGTCGATGACCAGATGCCGCGCTACGCTGAACAGCCAGGTGTCAAAGCGCCATCTGTCCTTGTACAGGTGGCCCTTTTCCAGCACCCTGAGCCACGTCTCCTGAAACAAGTCCTCTGCCGTCTGCTTGTGCCCGGTCAGGTTCAACAGGTAACGGAACAGCCGATACTGATAACGGTCAATCAGGCTTTCCAGAAAATCCGGGTTGCCGCTTCGGAGACCCTCTGCCTCTGCACTCTCGCGATTGATTGTGCCCATAGGCCAGCTCGCAACGTTGTCCATACTAATCTCAGATACGGACCAGGGCACTGAAAAGACGCAGCAGGGCGGGACTACCACGGACAAGCAGGCGTTCTGAAAAGACCTCAAGGACCCCAATAGAAGGTTTCTCCTTTTGGTCCTTGAGGTCCTTGAGGTCCTTTAAAGAGGCCGGGATTCAAATCCGGTTGGCGCCTGGCTTCAGCTCACGGACAGAACCATTTGCTTTCCAGACACCCGTTAAACCCTCCGGGAGAGTGATATTGGCGCTC